>CAMAQU010000190.1 GCA_945860425.1 Sphingomonas paucimobilis | reverse complement strand
CGTCCGATGATCATGCGCATGATCTGGTTGGTTCCTTCTAGGATAGAGTGGACGCGCAGGTCGCGCCAGAAGCGTTCAATGGGGTAATCCATTAAATAGCCATAGCCGCCATGCAGCTGCAGCGCCTTGTTGACGATGTCGCTGCCGCTGTCGGTTGCCAGCCGCTTGGCCATTGCCGCAAATTTGGTCTTGTCCGGCGCATTGGCGGTCACCTTGGCGGCGGCCAGATAGAGAAGGGCACGGGCTGCTTCTAAGTCGGTTGCCATGTCGGCCAGCGTAAACTGCGTATTCTGAAAGTCAGCTATGGCTTTGCCGAACTGCTGGCGGTCGCGCGTATAGCTGATCGCTTCATCAAGGCAGCGCTGCGCGCCGCCCAAAGAGCAAGCCCCGATGTTGAGGCGCCCGCCATCCAGCCCCGCCATCGCAAACTTAAAGCCATCGCCCTCTGCCCCAACGCGATTGGCAATGGGCACGCGCACCTCATCCAAGATCAGCTGTGCGGTTGGCTGCGCATGCCAGCCGAGTTTGCGCTCCTGCGCACCAAAGCTGACGCCCGCCATGTCTTTGTCGATCACAAGGCAGCTAATGCCCTTGGCCCCAGCATCGCCGGTGCGCACCATCACGACATAGACCTCATTCTCACCCGCGCCGGAGATAAACTGCTTGGCGCCAGAGACGATATAATGATCGCCCTCCAGCCGGGCCGATGTCTTCAAGGCCGCGGCATCTGATCCGGAGCCCGGCTCGGTCAAGCAATAGCTTGCGATCCTCTCCATCGAGATCAGATCGGGCAGATAGCGCGCCTTAAGATCGTCCGACCCAAAGCAGTCGATCATCCAAGCGGCCATATTGTGGATGGAGATAAAGGCGCTGGTCGCAGGGCAGCCATAGGCCATGGCCTCCATGATCAGCGCCGCTTCCAGCCGACCAAGGCCGATGCCACCCGACCCTTCCGACACATAGATCGCGCCAAAGCCCAGTTCTGCCGCCGCCTTGATCGTGGCCCGTGGGAAGATGTGCTGTTCATCCCATTGGGCCGCGAACGGCGTAATGGCGTCGGCGGTGAACTTCGCGGCCATCTCTTGAATGGCGCGCTGGTCTTCGGTCAGATCAAATTGGCCCATCATTACCCCATTGTTGGAATGATGAAGGCGTTGCCGCCATCAACAGACCCATCCGGCCAGCGGCTGGTGATCTTCTTCACCTTCGTCCAGAACCGGATGCCTTCCATGCCATATTGATCCTGATCGCCAAAGCCAGACCGTTTCCAACCGCCAAAGCTGTGATAGGCAACCGGCACGGGGATGGGCACGTTAATGCCGACCATCCCCACATTGACGCGCGAGGCAAATTCCCGCGCGGCATGGCCATTGCGCGTGAAGATGGCAACGCCATTGCCATATTGGTGGGCAGACGGCAGCGCGAGCGCCTCTTCAAAGTTCTGCGCCCGCACAATCTGAAGCACCGGGCCGAAGATTTCTTCCTTGTAAGACGACATATCAGTCGTCACCCGATCGAACAGCGTCGGGCCAACAAAAAAGCCCTTCTCATGGCCCTGAAGCGTAAAGCCCCGGCCATCAACCACAAGTTCTGCGCCTTCATCGACGCCCGTCTGGATCCAGCCTTCGACCTTTTCCTTATGCGCCTGTGTGACCACCGGGCCATAATGCGCGCCCGCATCGGTCGAGATCCCCACCCGCAAGGCGTGGATCGCCGGGATCAGCTTTTCGCGCAGCCGGTCGGCCGTCTCATCGCCCACCGGCACAACCACAGGCAGCGCCATGCAGCGTTCGCCCGCTGAGCCAAAGGCGGCACCCGCCAGATCATTGACGACCTGATCCAGATCGGCATCGGGCATGACAATGCCGTGGTTCTTCGCCCCGCCCATGGCCTGAACGCGCTTTCCAGCCGCCACGCCACGTTGGTACACATAATGCGCAATGTCAGACGAGCCGACAAAGCTCACCGCCGCAATCGCCGGGTGATCCAAAATGGCATCGACCATTTCCTTATCACCATGGACAACCTGCAAAATACCCTCAGGCGCGCCGGCTTCCAGCATCAGTTCGGCCAAACGCACCGGAACCGACGGATCCCGCTCAGAAGGCTTCACGATAAAGGCATTGCCCACCGCAATGGCCGTGCCGAACATCCACATGGGGATCATCGCTGGGAAGTTGAACGGGGTAATGCCCGCCCCCAGCCCCAATGGCTGGCGCATCGAATAAACATCAATGCCGGGACCCGCGCCCTGCGTATACTCGCCTTTGAGCAAATGGGGCAGGCCACAGGCAAACTCCACCACTTCTAAGCCGCGCTGAATATCGCCCTTGCTGTCCGCAATCACCTTGCCATGTTCGGCCGAGAGCATATGGGCCAGATCGTCCATATTCTCTTCGATCAACCGCTTGAAATCGAACATCACCCGCGCCCGACGTTGCGGGTTGGTCGCGGCCCAGGCAGGCTGGGCGGCAAGCGCTGCCTGCACCGCACGCTCCAGCACCGCCGCATCGCCCAAGACCACGCGCGCCTGAATGCCGCCATTATTGGGATCAAACACATCCCCAAACCGAACCGGTGCAGCACCCGCTCCACCCGCAATGACATGATCTATCTGGCGCATGCTTGTTCAACTCCATGGGATTTAGAGTTCCCTTTGCATCTGATTTAATTGCAGTTCAAATATCATTAATGCATAATATCTCTGCATTTTTGCAGGATTTAAATATGCATTGGGATGACCTCCGTTTCTTTCTCGCCCTTGCACGGCACAAAAGCCTTTCTTCCGCCGCTGCGAGGCTTGGTGTTGACGCCACAACCGTCGGACGGCGGATTGCCAGATTGTCAGGAGAATTAGGCTCTGACCTGTTTGAACAGGGTCCAGCAGGTTATGCTCTCACACCCAGCGGTGAGCGGATCATCAACTTAGCGGAGGAGATGGAACGCTCAGCAATTACTGCTGGCAGCGCCGCTTCGGGGGAGCGCGCCCGGTTCGCGGGAAAGGTTCGCATCAGCCTTTCGGAGGGACTCGCAACTTGGATCATTGCGCCTGCCCTTAAAGAGTTTGCAGACGCTCATCCTGACATTCAAATCGAAATTGCAGCCACCAATGGATTTCTAAACCCGTCAAAGCGCGAAGCAGATATTGCCGTAATGCTCGCGCGACCAAAGCAAGGCCATCTGATAACACGGCGCCTTGCCGACTATGATCTTGGCCTGTTTGCATCGCGCGCTTATCTCCGAACACATGGAGTTCCGACCGCCGTCGCCGAGCTACACCATCACAAATTGATCGGCTATGTGCCGGACCTGATATACGCAGACGAACTGCGCTATCTCTCAGAAATCGGGGACGGGCTGGAACCAGACTATTCCAGCTCCAGCATCAACATCCAGCATCGCATGACGGCAGGCAATCTTGGGATCTGCGTGCTTCCCATGTTCATTGCGCAACAGGACAGTCAGCTAACCCGTATTCTTGCTGGGATCACCATTACAAGAAGCTTCTGGCTTGTCGTGCATAGCGATTTGCGCAAGGTCGCGCGGATTGACGCCGTGACCAATTGGCTGGGCGACCGATTGCGAAGCGCATTGCACAGCAGTTAGCAACCGCCACTACCGGGCGGAGATGCCTAGTCGACAATGTTAGTGGTTTGGTTGGAAAATGGCGCGCC
>CAMAQU010000189.1 GCA_945860425.1 Sphingomonas paucimobilis | reverse complement strand
TTAACGGCCTATCCATAACTAAAGATTAACAACACATACGCGTGATGGCACCCCGTAATGTCACGGCAGGTCGAACAGGTTCTTTATGTTTTGCCGCTCTGTGTTAAGGGGCCGAGATATGCTTCCTACCCTTCGCCATATCGACACTTGGATCTTTGATCTCGACAATACGCTTTATCCCGCGTCGTGCGATCTTTTTGCGCTGATCGACCAACGTATGAACCTGTATCTGCGCCAGATGTTCAATGTTGATGCCGAAGCGGCGCACAAGATCCAGAAGCAGTATTTTTGGGAGCATGGCACCACCCTATCCGGTCTGATGACCCAGCATGGCACAGACCCGCATCACTTTCTTGATTTTGTGCATGATATTGAGATGGATCGCGTGTCGGAAAATCCGGCACTGCGCACCGCCATCTCCAATCTGCCGGGGCGCAAAATCATCTTCACCAATGGGGATGTCCCCTATGCGGAGCGCGTTCTTGGGGCGCTTGGCCTGGGGGGGTGTTTTGAGGCGCTGCACGACATTCATGCCATGGACTATCAGCCAAAGCCTGATCCGTCGGCTTATGCGGGGCTGTGCAAAGCCTGGGGCCTAACGGCCACGACATCGCTCTTTGCCGAAGACATGGCTCGCAATCTAAAGCCCGCCAAAGATATTGGCATGACGACCCTTTGGGTGAATAATGGATCGGAACAGGCTGGGGCCGACCCCTGCCCCTCCTTCATTGACCATGAAACACACGACATCACGGCCTGGCTTGAGGCCCTTTACCAGCAGGAAGAAGCATGACCGACGCGCTTGAAACGACGATTGAAGCCCTTTGGGAAGACCGCGACAGCCTGTCGCCTGCAACCACCGGCGCAGCGCGCGATGCTGTGAATGCCGCTCTTGAGCTTTTGGACAGCGGCACCCGCCGCGTCGCGGAAAAGTTGGATGGCCAATGGACGGTCAATCAATGGCTGAAAAAGGCAGTTCTGCTCTCTTTCCGCATCAATGACATGGAAACCATATCGGGTGGCCCCGGCGGGTCCCATTGGTGGGATAAGGTTCCGTCCAAATTTGATGGATGGAGCGAAACCCGGTTCCGTGAGGCGGGTTTCCGCGCCGTTCCCGGCAGCATTGTCCGCCGTGGCGCGCATGTCGGCCGCAATGTTGTTTTGATGCCAAGCTTTGTAAATCTGGGCGCATCGGTTGGCGACGGCACGATGGTGGACACATGGGCAACCGTCGGCAGCTGTGCCCAAATTGGGAAGAACGTCCATCTTTCGGGCGGCGTTGGCATTGGTGGCGTGCTGGAGCCGCTTCAAGCCGGGCCCGTCATCATTGAGGATAACTGCTTCATCGGCGCGCGTTCTGAAGTCGTGGAAGGTGTCGTCGTGGAAGAGGGCGCCGTGCTTGCCATGGGCGTTTTCCTATCCTCCACCTCCAAGATTATAGATCGCACCACGGGCGAGATTTTCGTGGGCCGAGTGCCCGCTTATTCCGTCGTCGTCCCCGGTGCCCTGCCCGGCAAAGCCTTGCCCGATGGCACCCCCGGCCCAAGCCTTGCCTGTGCTGTCATCGTCAAACGTGTTGATGCGCAAACGCGCGCGAAAACCGCGATTAATGAGCTTTTAAGAGACTGACATGACTGGGTCAGCCGACGTCATCGTGATCGGCGGTGGGGTGGCTGGCCTGTCCGCGGCAGCCCGGCTTGCCCAACATGGCCAGGTCATCGTCCTCGAAGCGGAAGCGGCGGTCGGCTATCATAGCTCTGGCCGAAGTGCGGCCTTTTACCATTTCGGCCTTGGCAATCCGCTTGTTCGCGGCCTGACGGCGTGGAGCCGTGATTTTCTGGACACCCCGCCGCCGGGCTTCACGGAAGTTCCGCTGGCAACGCCCCGCCCGGCCCTCTTTATCGCGACCGAGGCAATGCGGGAAGAATTAGACCTGTTGAGGCAGGAGATGCGGCGCTTTACGGACACGATTGAGGATGCTGACGAAGCCCAGATGCAGGCGCTCTGCCCCCAATTGCGTTTTGGTGCCGATGGCATTGTTGCCGGCCTAATTGATCATGGTGGTCGAAGCCTAGATGCTGACGCTCTGTTGCAAGGTTTCGGCCGCGCCGCCCGCCAGCAGGGCATAATTTTGGTGCGTCATCGCGTCGCCAGCCTTCAGCAGACCGGCAAAATCTGGTCCGCCACGACGGAGGCGGGAGAAGTGTATCAAGCGCCGATCATCGTCAATACAGCCGGCGCATGGGCAGACCGGATCGCAGGCCTCGCGGGCGTCAGACCGGTCGGGCTTCAACCTAAACGCCGCACGATCATTGTCTTTGATCCGCCAGCAGGCATGAATGTGCGGGGTTGGCCATTCATCAAAACACCCGGCGATCATTTCTATCTGCTGCCCCAGGGAAACCGCCTTCTGGCCTGCCCCAATGACGAGACAGATACAGACCCCTGTGATGCCCAGCCCGAAGATTATGATATGGCGCTTGCAGCCCATCTGGTCGAACAGTTCACGACCCTGCCCGTCCCGCGCATTACGGGTCGCTGGGCCGGGCTTCGCAGCTTTGTGAAGGATCGCATGCCCCTGGCAGGATTTGCGCCGGATGCCGAAGGATTCTTCTGGCTTGCGGGGCAAGGCGGCTTTGGCCTGCAAACATCCCCCGCTCTGTCCGCGATTGCCGAAGCACTGGTGACGCGAACCGAATGGCCGCAAGGTCTTACTGAGCTTGGCGTGACGCCAGACGTTGTTTCACCCAATCGTCTTTGGCGCTAAAATCCGCCGATCAGGCCTTAAAGCGCTTCCTCGATGAGCGTCTTTTGAGCAGGCGCATCCCATTCTGCGCCGCCAATCATCCGCCAGACTTCCTTGCCATCCTTGTCATATAAAATCGTTGTGGGCAGGGAGCCGCCACCAAGCGCAAATCCAAGATCTGCCTTGGCATCAACATAGGGCTGGAGCGTCTTAAAGCCTTGCTTATTCCACCAAGCCTCAACAGCCGGACGGCCCTTCATATCCTGACTAATCGCAAGAACCGTCAATTGCTCAGCTTCGCGTGTGGCAAGTCGTTCAATTGTCGGCATTTCTGCGATGCACGGCCCGCACCATGTCGCCCACAGGTTCACGAGCACCGGCTTTCCCTTGAAGGAGGAGAGCTTCACCATCTCCCCCGATGGCGACTCAAAGGCGACATCAGGCATGGCCGCGCCCTTTTGGCTGTGATCCACTGTGCCAGAAAGTTCGGCTTTAGGTGCAGTTGGCGATGATGTAGGCCCTTCGCCTTGCGGCTTTGGGTCGGATTGCCTATCGCAAGCTGAAGTTGCGAGGGTAACAATTAGGAGCGTCGAGATTAGCAACCGCACGTCAAACTCCAACAGCATGTGGGGTGGCCGCTTCGCCGAAGGGCCGGCCGCCGTGATGCGTGAGATAAACGCCTCTATCCCTTTCGACAAGCGATTGTGGGCGCAGGACATCCGCGCCTCGAAAGCCCATGTTGCCATGCTCGCAGCGCAAGCCATTGTCTCATCCGATGATGCCAAGGCAATTTCTGACGGGCTTGATCAAATTGCCCAGGAATATGAAGCCAATGGCGTCCCCGTCGATCTGGCGCTGGAAGATATTCATATGGCAACCGAAGCGCGGCTTGCCGAACTCATCGGACCGACAGCAGGCCGCCTCCACACGGCCCGGTCGCGCAATGATCAGGTCGC
>CAMAQU010000188.1 GCA_945860425.1 Sphingomonas paucimobilis | reverse complement strand
GCCTAGAGCCGCGCCTGCCGCCGTCTGGGCTGCGGACTGTTCAAAGATAGACATGAACACCAGCCATCCGCCGATGATTGCACCAAGTAGGACAAACACGTCCAGCACAGCCATTATAAACTTACCCATACCGCTTAGGCTAAACGCACCGACTTGTCTGTGTCAACTGGCCAGCCATCAAGCCCAATGGTGATACGCTTCCTATGTCCAAATTGCTCTGCGCCTGCGTCTAAATGGCAGTCGTGGCACAGATTGCGCGTGTTGCTGTCCTCATCGCTGCCGCCGTGTGCGAGTGGCTTGATATGATCCACGACATCCGCCTTGCGTGTAATGCCCTTGGCTTGGCAGTGTTCGCATAACCAGTTCGATCTGAGCATCCGGCGTCTGCGCTGTGCTACGCCTTTGTGGCCGCGTAAACGTTCAGCCATTGCCAGTCCTTGAATAGTTCCTGCCCAGCTATCCACCGGCTGTTGTGTATTGGTGGCGCTGGTGTTGTCCGGCTCGATTAGGTGGGCAGGCGCGGCGACATTGACCGCGATATGGGTGCGCTCTGGGCGCAATTCCAACAATGGTTGTGATTGATGGCGGAAATTAAATTGCATGTCAATAGTCAGTTAGGCTGTCACACGATAGCGTGTCCGCTTAATGCCTAATGCTGGATCGCCGCGCCAGTGCGCATTTACTAGTTCAAGCTTCCCATTCCTTATCCTGAGATGCGAACGACAAAAGTGAAGACATTTCTTGCCTGTTAAATGGGCCTCATGTTCAAACCCATCTTTATCAAAATAAGTGGGCCGCGCCTCAAGTTTTAATTCATGCCAAGCATGAAGTGGATATTTTCCCGATAAAGTCTTGGATCGCAGCAAATCCCGCTCTAATCCCCGATGAGGCATGTGCTGCTTTCTGCCAATAATTTTTGGTGAATTTATAATAACGAGTTGGAGATGGGCTGCCGCTAGAAGGCCTGCAAACATACTTTCCCCGTAAGCGTCTTTCCACACTTGAGGAACTAACCCTAGAGTGCCGCAACACTTATAATCATCACTGGTCAAAGATATAGAACCAAGAGCGGCTGAGCAATCTTTCCAAAAGGCGGTGGCTCGCGCCATATCTCCAAAAGATTCCAAAAGTATAGCTATGCGGCCAAAAGGATGATTCCACTCAATCCATGTTTTTGGTGCTGGTAAAAAAACAAGCGTGTCCACATATTCCTGAGACAGATTTTTCAATTCGCCAAGCAGAGGAATAATTTCTGTAGTTTCAAAAAAATGGGTATCATCAAAGGAATCTGCAAGAGTTCTACGATTAGCGCCCCAAAAGGAGTCGCGCTCAGATTTTACTTTCAATAACTGACGAGCGAGATTTTGAGCTAATGGTGTCATATACTATCCCTCAATAATGCTGCCACATAGCAACCATGCTCAACGCAAATCCAACACACGCCTTGGCACTGGCGATCTGCTGCGGTGTGTTGGTTGCCAATTCCGATCCTGCCACGCCAACGGGGCTGTCATGCCGTGCCACATTCTCGAAAACAGACCAGACGTGTGCGGGCAGTCTAGCCTGATATCCGGCAAGCTGTGTCATTGCCTCTTGCTGCGTCCACCCTGCCCCGTTTGAGTTATGGCGCGGTTCCTGGTCATAGTTTGCCGTTAGCCGTGATTTGCCGACTTTCTCCCATAGTGAACGACAATGCTCGTATGCGGCCCGCTGTGGCTCGTCAAAGCCGGGGCCACCTTGAAACAGCCATTCCTCAACCTTGTTCCCTGCCATGTTTTTGAGCGTCCTCAATGTAACGGTTCGGTCGTTATCGACAATCTTGATGTCGCGGATGCGGTAGACACCTTGGCCCAATTGCTCGCGGGGCAAGCCGATGGCGTCCGCCTTTTCAGCAACAAGCTGGGCCTCGGTCTTGATGCGCCGAACGCGGCGGCTTGCTGCTTCTGCCATTCACCCGTTCCCTAGTGCTGCGTCGAGAAGTGTTTTCCAGATGTCATCCGGTGCGCCGCGCAGTTCGTGAACGACCTTCCCGTTGTCGAGGTAGACCAGCGTTTGTGAGCGCATTTCCTCAATCGCAGCGCGGGCGAGCATAAGTCCGCCGTCCTCAAAGCCGATTCCGCCGGCATACCATTCAATTAATTTGACGCGCAGCGCCTCGCCCACTCTCTCCACCATCTCGCTCATGCGCTGTTCCTGTGTTTCATGCGGGATGGCTTTGGCAGCGCCGCGATCCAGCGTCCGGCTAAAGGCTGCTCCAGTCGTGGTTTATATAACCCCTTTAGGGGTTTATATACCACTGGAGCAAAGCCTTCCGCTGCTCCAGTGTTGCTCCAGTCTGCTCCAGTTATGAAATGCGACTGGAGCAGACGGTTTTGCGTCATTCCGTGATCCATTTTCCAACCTCCACAAACTTGCGAGGACGGCGCTGATTGTCTTCAATCTCGACAACGCGAAGCACGTCTGTCGCCACCCACTGCTTGATGATTTTGGACAGTCTCTTCTTCCCGCCATCGTCATCCGGGTTGATATCGAGCACGGTCGATATCGTGTTGCCAACCCAGTTTTCAGAGCGAGGATCGAGCCTCCACTGGCCTTCCGAAACGCGCTTTTGAACCTCCTTCGTCTTGTTGAGAGATATGCCGGAGAATAGGTCCGGCCATTGCCAGGGGCACGCCACACCAACCTTGTCACCATTCGCCAAATCGACGTTGTTCATGCGGAACCAATCCGCCTTTTCAGGTGGAGCCAGGTTGGATTTGTCGTTGGCAATGCGAAAATAAAAAGCGCGTTCCTCGGGCGGGATATTGGCGTTCTGAGCCTCGTCTTCCGACATGCGGTTGTAGACTATGACCGATCTCGCGCCGTCCGTGAGTGCCTTTGCGCCGCGCGATGAATCGGTGTTGGTCTCGACGCCGTTACCCTTGCGGACATGGTGGACGAGGTTGATCGAGCAGTTGCAAACGTCGCTGATCCTGCCCCATTCCTTTGTCACCATGTCGATTGCTGGATTATCATTTTCGGAAACGGCGTGTGAGCTGACAAACGGGTCTATAACCAGCACGTCGATGTGCCGCCGCAGAATTTCAGCGACGAGGCTATCAGCGACAGGCCGAATGATGCGCGTGCCAAATTCTGTCTCTTGGGCCAGAACCAGCGCCTGGTCGCGACCGGAATCAACAAAAAGCCGGTCTCCAATGTCTTCGGGCGATATTTCGAAGCGCTTGGCCGTTGCGTGAATGCGACGTTCGGTTTCCTCGTGGGGATCTTCAAGATTATATAGCCAGACGCGCAACGGGCCTTCGCTGATCTCCTTGCCGTAAATGGGCTGATTGCTCGCCATAGCCAGCGCCTCGCCAATCTTGACCGATGATTTGCCAACACCACCAGCCGCGACATCAACAGAGACGAATTTGCGCAGCAGGTGACGCCCATAGAGCCATTGCCGAGGCGGAATATCGGCCTCATTGCGCCATACGAATGGGCTGGCGAATATGGGTTTGGGTGGTTCGATAGCGTCACCAATCGGCGGCGCACCAAATCCGAAGTCTTCGTCATCATCATTCGCAATGTTACGCGGCATTCTTCTTGTCCCCCGAAACGGCAATCTCCGGGAGACGCGGTGGCTTTGACAGTTGCAGGCGCAGCGCGGCCGCAAATTTAGGGCTCGAAACTTCTATCTCTTGAAGGGCGCGAATTGTGTCGATCGCATCAGTTGTC
>CAMAQU010000187.1 GCA_945860425.1 Sphingomonas paucimobilis | reverse complement strand
CGTCATAAATGGAGCTATCGCCGTGAGGGTGATAATTACCCATCACGTCGCCGACGATCTTTGCCGATTTCCGATAGGGACGCCCGGGAACAAAGCCACCTTCCTGAGCGGCAAAGAGAATGCGGCGGTGAACGGGCTTCAAGCCATCGCGCACATCGGGACGCGCGCGGGACACAATAACGGACATCGCATAGTCGAGATAGCTCGACTTCATTTCGTCTACGATGCTGATTGGCGAGATATCCGAAGGATCCGCGACTATGGGGTCGTCTGTGCTCAAAAAAAGATCTTTCCAAAGGAAATTAGCGCTGTTTTTGACCTAGTCTCTCAGGCTCAAAAATGCCAGCGACATTGAAGAATTTGCAATAGTTTCTGTGGACTGGTTCAAACCCCATTCATGCTCGGCCTGTCAGATCCGCTCTGGTTCCGCTTGTGCAGCATGGATGAAGCCTTTAGCGGGGCGCAATAAGCATGAGGGTGTCGGATTCGAGGCGGCACTTAGGAGGATGGAATGAAGATCACTGGTTCTCGTGTTGCGCTGGCTCTGGCGCTTGTTTTGGGTGTTGCTGGCCCCATGGCACTCTCTCCCGCTGCTGCGCAAAAAGGCGAGAAGAAGCCGCCGCAGCGCGTCTGGAAACTCAGTAAGGAATTTCGATTGGCCTTTGTCGCGGCAGACGCTGCGGTGAAAGCGAATGCGGCAGATGCGCTTGCAAAGGTTCAGGCTGCTGAGGCTTTGGCCAAAGAAGCGGATGAAAAATATATTGCCAGTTCACTTCGGCTGAATTTGGGTCAGGCGACGAAGGACAGCAAGCTCCAGTATGATGGTGTGGTTGGCATGGTTGACAGCGGCGCTGCCGCTGATGCCGATGCGCCGAAGCTGAATTTTGCGGCGGGCCAGCTGGCCTATCAGGCCTCAAACTTCGAAGCGGCCAAGCGCTATATTGGCGAAGCAATTCGTCTGGGTATCGAGGACGCGAATGCCCGGCTTTTGGTCGCCGAAGCCAATTTCAAGACGAACACGACTGCAGAAGGGCTAAATGCTCTTCGGGCCGCCATTGATGCAGAGACAGCAGCAGGACGGAAGGCTCCAGTTGAATGGTATGGCCGCGGTGCCGGCATGGCGTATCGCGCCAAGTTGAACGCGGAGACGGCGCAATGGACGCGCTTGCAAGTCGCCGCCTATCCAACGCCGGAAAATTGGCGCAGCGCGCTTGTTATCTATCGTGATGGCAACAAGCTCGACAATCAGACCCTGTTGGATCTGTTTCGCCTGATGCACGATACAAAGGCATTGGCTGGGGAACGCGATTTTTTCGAATATGCCTCTTTGGCGACGCTGGTTGCGCTGCCGGGTGAAGCTCGCAGCGTGATTGAAGAAGGTTTTGCATCCGGGGCTGTCAATAAGACAAGCCGCGCGGTGAATGAGCGTCTTGTCGATGCCAAGGCGCGCATTCCTGCCGATAGGGCCTCTGTCAGCACGGATGAAAAGCGCGCCGCCGCCGCCGCAGATGGCCGACTGGCCGCCAATACGGGTAGTGCGTATCTTGCCTATGGTGATTACGCCAAGGCGATTGACCTGTTCCGCCTTGCTCAGAAAAAGGGCGGCGTTGATGCCGATACCGTTCAAATGCGTCTTGGCATTGCGCTGGCACGCTTGGGCCAAAAGGATGCCGCGCGTGAGGCGCTTAAGGCTGTGACAGGGGCAGAGCGCAAGGAACTTGCGTCCTTCTGGCTGCTTTGGCTCGATCAGCAAGCCTGATCTGCTAAGTTAAACGCAAAATTAGGGGGCTCTGGCCGATAAGGCCGGGGCCCTTTATTTTTGTCCGACAGGCACGCCCGGGACATTTTTTGATGTCCGGATTGTCAACGATGTTTTGACCCCCGCAACATGGGGCGCTGTCGTCAGAGATGTGGTCAGGAACTCTTGAAATTCCTGCAAATCGCGGGCGACAATCTTTAGAATAAAGTCGATCTCACCATTGAGCATATGGCATTCGCGCACTGGCGCGAGCCTTGCTACATGGTCTTCAAATTCTCTGAGGTCAGATTCGGCCTGGCTCTTGAGGCTCACCATTGCGAAAACAGTAATTGTATAACCCAGCCGCATCGAATTCAGCTGCGCGTGATAGCCCTCAATCACGCCATCTTCTTCCAGCGTGCGGACCCGGCGTAAGCACGGCGGGGCGGTCAGCCCGACCCGACCGGCCAGCTCAACATTGGTCATTCGGCCATCATTTTGAAGTTCGGCCAAAATATGCAAATCGATCGAATCGAAACTGTTGTGCGGCATTAAGATATTTCCGTTCTATATTTACGCCTTCGGTATAATAAAGTTTCATTGCGTTGCAATTGGCATTGGCGAGCCATGATGACGTGGGTTTGCAATTTTGAGTGGAAGAAGGAAGGTTCTTGCGCCGGGCCCAAAGGGTCCGCTATCGCGCCTTCACGGCTGGTGGGGCCTGTAGCTCAAGGGTAGAGCAGGCCGCTCATAACGGCTCGGTTGCGGGTTCGAATCCTGCCGGGCCCACCAAAAGACTTGCGGTTGCCGTATGGACGGTTATGGCGATTGGTGTCGGGGAGTAGCGCAGCCTGGTAGCGCATCTGCTTTGGGAGCAGAGGGTCGCAGGTTCGAATCCTGTCTCCCCGACCATTTCTCGACAAGTCATCTTTGAGAGTGTTGGCGGTCCTATGCGGCTGACAGGACTGGAACGTGTCTGATTTGCTCCGACACTTCGTCCATTGGTATCTCAATCGTCATGCTGAGGCCGGTTTCGGTCCATTTGGTGAGGAGGGTTCCGCGCATCTGCTCCTCCACGGAACTGCGGATGACTGTCCAGCCAAAGCCTGCTCTTTCTGGCTCTTTTGTCGGCGGGCCATCCAATTCTTGCCAGGTGAAGAAGAGTTTATCTTCAGGGCCTGTTGTGCATGACCAGCTGATTTGGACCCGACCATTTGAGGCCAAAATAGGCGCAAATGGCATAAACGACCGTGAGAGCCAGAAAGCTTGTTGCGTCATGACCGCGGACTGATCCGTTGGTATTGAAGACTATGCAGTGTCTCAATTTCTGGTTCAAGTGCGGAGGGAGGTTAGCGTGCCTTTCCTATCCCTGCCAAAATCTGGCAATAAATGTTAACGGCAGATTCATATACATTATTTAGCATCATTTATCTAACATAGATTAAATAGATGGAGTTCCGACGTCGAAGTGACCGACCGGCAGCGCTTCACTGGGCAGTTTTGTCAACTGCCTCGCTGGTATCGGGGCCGGCTTCAGCGGCAATCTCTGCAATTTGTCGATTGACGGCCTCTTCGGCCGCTCGCTCTAATTCATCCGAGCGATTGTTTATCTCGGCGACACTTTCTTGCTCGGGCACCGTCTGATCGGTGATCCCTTGGCACGCAGCCAGCAGCAGCAAAGCAGGAAGTGTAGAGGATGAGATAAGTTTTGCGAGCATCGGCCAGAGCTAACCCGTCGATGCGGGTTTGCCAAGGCGGTTTTGCTCGGCTAGTGCGCAGGACAAATCCGACAATCAATTGAGAGAAACGACCCATGGCCGCGCAATATGCTTTTGTCATGAAGGGAATGACCAAGTCCTTTCCCGGCGCTCAAAAGCCCGTCCTGAGCAACATTGATCTGCAATTTTATCAGGGGGCCAAAATTGGAATTGTCGGCCCCAATGGTGTTGGTAAATCTACCCTGATCAAGATCATGGCCGGGATTGATACCGATTTCACCGGCGAAGCCTGGCCGGGCGAAAACATCACCGTTGGCTATTTGCCGCAGGAGCC
>CAMAQU010000186.1 GCA_945860425.1 Sphingomonas paucimobilis | reverse complement strand
CGGCCGCTTCTTAGAACACAGCCGAATTTGGGCCTTTGGCAATGGAGATGCGTTGCCAAACCCCAATGCAAAGTTGTTTATCTCCTCTGCAGACTGGATGCAGCGCAACTTTGACAGGCGGGTTGAATATGCCTTGCCCATCTTAAACCCAACCGTGCACGATCAGGTGCTGGATCAGGTGATGGTCGCCAATCTTTTGGACAATGATCAAAGCTGGACCTTGCAGCCCGATGGAAGTTATGTGCGTGTGTCACCCGGCGATAAGCCCTTTAATTTGCATCGATATTTTATGATTAATCCATCCCTTTCCGGCCGCGGTGCTGCTTTGGCTTCCAGCGAGGCGGTGCCCAAGCTTCGCCTGACCCCTTCGGCATGAGCGTCGAACAAAAGTCTGCGATTATCGACATTGGTTCGAATTCGGTGCGCCTCGTGGTCTATGGAGGCCCACCGCGCGCGCCCTTTGCTATATTCAATGAGAAGGTTCTGGCGGGCCTTGGGCGCGACTTTAAGCCGGGGGGCGTGCTCTCCGCCGCATCGACAAAGCAAGCCTTGCGGGCCTTGGCGCGCTTTCGTCATTTGCTGGAAATGATGGAAGTTCAAGATGTGCAGGTGGTTGCGACTGCCGCCGTTCGGGAAGCTGCCAATGGCCAGGATTTTCTAAAGGAAATTACCAAGATTGGATTTTCGCCCTTAGTTCTAAGCGGAGAGGAAGAAGCAGAGGCGGCAGGATATGGTGTCTTGTCCACAATGCCAGAGGCCGACGGCATTGCTGGGGATTTGGGTGGTGGGAGTCTCGAGCTCATCCGTATCTGCAATGGAGAGGTTCACGGGCGCATTTCTCTTCCCTTTGGCTCCCTAAGGATCCCAGCATTAAGAGCCAAGGGGCCGGGGGCCTTAGGCCGGGAATTGGGCCGAATTTTGCGGTCTCTTGATTGGGTTGGCGACGCAAAAGGGCTTCCCTTTTACATGGTTGGCGGCAGCTGGCGCGCGTTGGCGCGGCTCCATATGCATCGTGTGGGCTACCCACTTCCCATTATGGCTGGTTACGAAATGCCTCAAGCAGCGGCCGCGCGGCTGGTGCGGATGACGGCGCAGTTGGACAAGTCTGTCGCCAAGAAAATTCCGACATTGTCATCGTCCAGAATTGCGGGCCTGAATGATGCAGCGAGCCTGTTGTTCGCGGTGACACGTGAACTGGGATCATCGACCATCGTAACCTGCGCCAGCGGCTTGCGAGAAGGGTTGTTGTTTCGTCGCTTGCCTTTAGACATTCGGCAGCGCGACCCTTTGCTCGAAGATGCGCAGTCCGAAGGGCGGCGTCAGGGTCGGTTCGATGAACATGGTCATGAGATTTTCAATTGGATCGCACCTCTGTTTGAAGGAGAGGCAAGGGCGGACGCGCGGTTGCGCCATGCAGCCTGCCTGTTGGGGGACGTGGCCTGGCAAGCAAACCCGGAATATCGTGCGGAGCGCGGTGCTGAAATTGCGTTGCAAGGGAATTGGACCGGGGCATCGCACCGCGACAGGGCTCTTCTTGCCTGCGCATTGTTCGCGACTTTTGGAGGTGGAGACGCTCTTCCAGAAGCGGTTAAGCCTCTGGTCAGCGCGGGTGAGTTGGCCATGGCCCGCAGTTGGGGGTTAGCCATTCGTCTTGCTCAAAGATGGAGTGGCGGCACAGCCGAAGCGCTCCACCATGGTCAACTTTCGAGAATGGGAGATGCAATTACGCTCTCCATTTCACCATCACACGCCGTGCTTGGCAGCGCCCAAGTGCAGCGTCGGCTAAAGGTGCTTGCACAGTCGCTAGGCGTTTCACATTCGATGAAGGTAAGGCCGCTCTAGCGGGTTCGCAAATGACGAAGCTTAGGCGTCGTCATTGGCCTCTTCGGTTTCAATGCGCGTGATGGTCAATTTGCCGTCGGTAATAGCAAAGGCGAGGCGGCCTTCGACAAGGTCGAGTGCGTCGCTCCCAAATTGTTCAAACCGCCAGCCTGCGAGAATAGATAAATTTTTGCGTTGACCTGCGGCAAGAAGATCCAACTCGTCAGATCGGGCCAATAATCTTGGTGCCACATCGATATCGCGTGCTCTGATCTTCAGCAGAAGTTTGAGCAAATCAGCGACCAGCGCACCTTCTTTGCCGAGGCCTGGTTTGCGATCATCCCGTGCGGGCATCTCATCGGGCCCCAGGGCGCGCGCACCGTCAATTGTCTCAATGAGGCGCGCGCCGATATCGTTATTTGCCCAAGAGGCGGAAAGGCCGCGTACCTTCGCCAAATCGGATTGCGCGCGGGGGGGATGTACGGCGACATCCGCGAGCGTTTCGTCCTTCATGATCCGACCACGTGGGATATTCTTGTTGCGTGCTTCGCTTTCCCGCCAGGCGGCAATTTCCTTAAGCCGTCCAAGAACCTCTGGCTTGCGGCTCGAAATCTTAACCCGCTTCCAAGCCATTTGCGGGTCAGTGACGTAATTTGAGGGATCGGCAATCCGTTCCATTTCGTCATTCAGCCAGACGCCTCGACCCGTCTCTCTCAACTTGTCGAGCATTTTTGGAAAAATGACCGCAAGGTGGGTAACGTCGCCAATAGCATAATCAATCTGACGCTGATCGAGCGGCCGACGCCCCCAGTCTGTAAACCGCGCGCCTTTATCGAGCGGAATGCCAAGCCAGCTATCGACAAGGTTGGAATAGCCAACCTGCTCCCCCTGACCCAAGGCCATGGCCGCAATTTGTGTGTCAAACATGGGGTGGGGTGTCTTGCCGGTGAGGTTGCAGACGATTTCGATGTCTTGGCCACCCGCGTGCACCACTTTGAGAACGTCTTTATTCTCCGTCAGCAGATCAAGCAGAGGCGTTAAATCAAGGCCGGGTGCCTTGGGATCAATTGCCGCCGCTTCATTATGATCCGCAACTTGGATAAGGCACAGGTCAGGCCAGTAAGTGTTCTCACGCATGAACTCTGTATCCACCGCAATAAAGGGTGCATTGGCCCAGCGAGCGCAGAGCGCCGCGAGTTCATTTGTTGTCGTAATAAGGTCGTGTATCTTCATAGAGACTTGGCCTAGCCGCGTTCGGCCGCGCATGCCAGCCTTGGATGAAAATCCAGAGTAAAACTGGATGGCAAAGATGCGTATTCAATGCGGCATTTACCTCCCTTCATCTTGACAAAAGGCCCGCGTCACCGTCTAGGCGCGACATGCATATTTATCGCTCCCACACCTGCGCCCAACTGCGCAAATCCGATGTTGGTTCAACCGTCCGTCTTTCGGGCTGGATTCACCGTAAGCGCGACCATGGCAATTTGCTGTTTGTCGATTTGCGCGATCATTATGGATTGACCCAGATTGTGACCGATGTGGACTCTGAAGCCTTTAAGGTTTTGGAGAAGGCGCGGGCCGAGTCCGTTGTGACCATCACAGGTGATGTTGTGGCGCGTGCGGCGGAAACCGCCAATGCCAATTTGCCTACGGGTGAAATTGAAGTGCGCGCCCGCGAGGTGTCGGTCCAATCCGCCGCGCAGGAGCTTCCCTTGCCAGTCTTTGGAGATGCGGAATATCCAGAGGATATCCGGCTGCGCTATCGGTTCCTCGATCTTCGGCGGGAACGGTTGCACAATAACATCGTCCTGCGCTCTAAGGTGATTTCTTCGGTGCGCCAGCGCATGATTGGGCAGGGGTTCACCGAGTTTCAGACGCCGATTTTGACCGCGTCTTCGCCAGAAGGCGCGCGTGATTATCTGGTTCCCAGTCGCGTCCATCCCGGAAAGTTTTATGCGCTGCCGCAAGCGCCGCAGATGTTCAAACAGCTGCTGATGGTGGCGGGCTTTGATCGCTATTTCCAGATTGCGCCC
>CAMAQU010000185.1 GCA_945860425.1 Sphingomonas paucimobilis | reverse complement strand
TGTTCGGGCAAAGGCGATCACCAAACTTGGTTTTGGTTATGATGCGGTCAAAGCGATCAAGCCCGATATCATCTACGCGCATTTTACCGGCTTTAGTCAGGATGGCCCTTGGAAGGATTTGCCGGCCTATGACGATGTCATTCAAGCGGCGACGGGAACAACTTCCCTCCTCTCCAAGGTCGATGGCAATCCAAAGCCGCGCTATTTGCCCTCCCTCATCGCCGACAAGGTTTCGGGAACCTATGGCGCGCAAGCCATGCTCGCCGCGCTTGTCCACAAGCTGAGGACCGGCGAAGGACAGCATGTCGAAGTGCCGATGCTCGATTGCTTTGCCAGCTTCATGCTGACCGAACATTTGCAAGATTCGGTATTTGAACCCCCACTCGGCCCGCCGGGCTATCCGCGTCAGCTTGATCCCGAGCGGCAACCATTTCCAACAGCCGATGGCCATATCGTGATTGTGCCCTATACCGACGCCAAGATTGTTGAGCTTTTCAACTTACTCGGAAATCCTGAATTTCTGGAACAGCCGCCTTTTGACACAGCAAAGGGGCGCTTCCAGAATATGAGCCCAATTTATGCGCGCATTGGGGAGTTAACGCCGAGCAAAAGCAGCGCGGACTGGCTTAACCTTCTTGCGCAGCATGATTTTCCAGCCATGCCGATCGCCGATTTGGACGAGGTGTTTGAAAATCCGCACCTCAAGGCAACGGGGTTCTTTCATCTTGCAGAACACCCAACAGAGGGCATGATCCGCCAGATGCGGCCGCCCGTGCGCTATTCTGTGGATCCAGACAGGCCCATCGGCTTTGCCCCAACGCTGGGGCAACATAATGATGAGATCAAGAACAAGGGAGACGGTGCATGCTGACCAAGGGCGATGACTATCCCATTCACCAAACGCCAGAGCCGATTGCCTATTCCGGCACGGACCGGAATTTTTATGACCGCTATTTCTTCAATGGCTATCAGCAAGATGGCGGTGATTTCTTCGCCATAGCCTTTGGCATCTATCCCAATCTAAACGTCGCTGACGCCCATTTTTCCTGCATTCGCGGCGAGACCCAACATTGCGTTCATGCGTCGCGCTTGCTAGAGATGGAGCGGATGGATTTGGCCGTTGGCCCCATCCGCATCGAGATTATTGAGCCGCTTAAATCCTTGCGGGTCATTGTTGATCATCAGGATGGAATATCCGCCGATCTCACCTTTGTCGGCCGCGCCTTTCCGGTGGAAGAGCCGCGCTTCACCCGCCGCATCGGGCCGCGCACCTTCATGGACTATACCCGCCTTACTCAAAATGGGCATTGGCAGGGCTGGATTGAGGTGGATGGTATCCGCCGAGATGTCTCGGGCGCGCAAGGCACGCGCGACCGCAGCTGGGGCATTCGCCCAATTGGCGCAAGCGACCCGCAACCCACCGTTCCGCAAATGGTGCCGCAATTTTATTGGCTGTGGAGCCCCGTCAATTTCAGCAAGGGAAGCCTCTTTTTCCATGTGAATGACGATCAGCACGGCCGCCCTTGGAATACGCGTGCCGTTTGGTGCCCGGATGGCGCCAATGCGCACGACATGCTGGAAAGCGAAGATTGCCATATGGATATCTCGCTCAAGCCCGGCTGGCGGCATGCCAGCGCCGCCGTTTTGACGGCACAGCTCCCCGATGGCCGGGCGCTGGAGGCACGCTTTACCATCGGCACGGCCTTCCTGATGCGCGGCATTGGCTATGGCCATCCAGAATGGACCCATGGTGGCTGGAAAGGGCCCTTGGTCGTCGAACGGGAGGATATTGATCTGACCGCGCTTCAACCGGGTCGGCCCGACCATCTGCATATACAGGCTATCTCCCAAGTCGCGCTCACCATCGATGGGCAAGTGCAGCACGGCACCGGCATATTGGAGCAACTCATGCTCGGCGCCTATGAGCCGCTAAGCCTAACGAGTTTGTTTAATGACTGACCCGGTTCTGACGCTGACTGAGTTGACGCCAATATGGTTGACGGCGTGTTTGCAGCGTCATGGCCATAATGTGATCGTGCAAAGCGTGACCTCGCGCCCCATTGGCACGGGGCAAGTCGGGGCGACTTATCGGCTGTCATTAGATTATGTCGGCGCGGCGGATGGAGCACCGCCTACGCTGGTTGCCAAATTACCGTCCAATGACCCGCTCAGCCGCGCGACGGGCAAAACCCATATGACCTATATTCGCGAGAGCCGATTTTATCAGCTCTTCGCTGGAAAACGGCCAATGGCGGTGCCCGATCACCTCTACATTGCCTTTGATGAAGAGAGCCATGACTTCACCCTCTTGATGCATGATCTGCCACATCATGTTCAGGGCAATCAATTGGCGGTTCCAAGTCTCTACGAAGCGGAATTGGCAATGGACGCCGCTGCTTCGATCCACGCCGGCTGGTGGGGCGATGAGATGCTAGACCAGCTCGATTGGCTGAGTGGCACAAAGGCCGTACCGCCCCCCCTAGATGGCGAAGCGCTTTACACCATGTTCTGGCCCGCCTTTTGTGCGCGCTATGGCGACCGCGTGTCCCCGGCGATGCGGACCGTTGGGGATGCCTATCTCGGCAATATCCATCGCTGGACGGAGGCGCGCCAAGGGCCGCGCTGTCTGACCCATAATGATTTTCGGCCAGATAACATGCTCTACGGCCCGTCCGGCGACACCAAGCCCCTCGTGATTGTCGATTGGCAGACTGTCGGCGTTGGACAGGGTGCAGGCGACATTGCCTATTATTTGGGAACCGCGCTTGACCCCGATATGCGCCGCGAGACCGAAGCGTCGCTGCTTGCCCGCTATCAGGCCGCCCTCGGCCAAAATGGCGTCGTTGCCAAAGACCTCGCCGGGCAATGGGATGCTTATCGGCTGGCAGCCTTTGGCGGCATGATGATGGGCGTCACCGCCTCTATGGTCGTGCAACAGACTGACCGGGGTGACGCCATGTTCCTGACGATGGCCGAACGTTCTGCCCATATGGTGCTCGACCATCGGGAGATAGCCCTCGCCTTTTAGGGGCGATTTTTGCGCGTGGTTATTCCATCTCTAGGATGACGGCATCGACGGCCAGACTGGCCCCCGCCAGGGCGTGAACCAATTTGACCACGCCCGATTTTTCCGCGCGCAAGATGTTTTCCATCTTCATCGCTTCGACAATCGCAAGCGGCTGACCGGCCTCAACCTTGTCCCCGACCGTGACATGGATCGCCGTCACAAGGCCCGGCATCGGGCAGAGCAAGAAGCGCGACATATCTGGCGGTGTTTTCTCAATCATGTGCGCGGCAAGCGGCGCAACTTGCGCGGGGAGACACAGCGCTTGATGCGATGCCCCGCGTGTTGTCAGGCGGAAGCCTGTCCGCGTCTTGGCGACTTTGACGGCCAGTTCTTGGCCCTCAATTTCTGCGATGATCAGCTTATCGCCCGGCGTAAATTCCAACGCGATGTCGAGCGGTTCACCATCCACCAAAAGGGCTTCCTCGCTCACCTCAACCAAATGGCTGGCTGATCCAATGATCACTTGCCAGTCAGAAGGAGCATCAAGCGGATCACCCAATTGGCCACTAATCTGGCGCGCGCGATCGGCATTGGCGCAGGCCATAAACCCAGCTATACCGGCCAGCGTGCGGAGCAATTCCGCCGATGCCGGGGTCCCTGCAAAGCCATCGGGATATTCTTCTGCAATGAAACCAGTGGTCAATTCGCCCGACCGGAAACGGGGATGTTGCATAATCGCAGAAAGGAAGTCGATATTGTGCCCAAGGCCTTCCAACTCAAACAGGTCAAGCGCCGCCACTTGCTTATCGGCCGCCTCATCGCGGGTTTTGCCCCAAGTGATGAGCTTTGCGATCATGGGATCATAGAACA
>CAMAQU010000184.1 GCA_945860425.1 Sphingomonas paucimobilis | reverse complement strand
TTCTTGCGCAAAAAGCGTGACGCCAAGGGCTTCCTCAATCAACTGCACCTGATGGCTGACAGCCGGATGGGTGAGGCACAGCTCATCGGCGGCATCGCGGATGCTTTGGTGGCGCGTCGCCGCTTCAAAGCCCCGCAAGGCTTTTAATGGGGGGAGTTTCCTCAGCTCAATCTTATTCTGCACGGCACCCTCTCCGCTCCTGTCCGCAGAGTTTAGCCGACCGATTTCAACCGGTAAATAAAATTCACACGTTGGCGGCGCAATCCTCAAGGATCATCGCGGCCCCTTTTTCCGCAACCATGACCGTCGGGGCATTAATATTGCCCGATGTTATCGTGGGAAAGACAGAGGCATCCACCACCCGCAAGCCTTGAACACCATGAACGCGCAACCGGGAATCCACCACCGATGTCGCGGCATCCACACCCATCATACAGGTGGACGTCGGGTGATAAACGGTGTCTGCGCGCTTGCGGAAATCCTCCAGCAAGGCCTCATCCCCCTGAACCTGCACACCGGGCACAAGCTCTTCGGTGATGATATCGCTGAGCGGCTTGGTCTGCGCCAAGGCCCGCAACATGCGATTTCCGGCAATTGCCTCATCAATGTCGAGTTGGGTGGACAGATAATTGGGCTGGATCAGCGGATAATCGAAAGGATCAGCAGAACGGATCTGCAAATGCCCCCGGCTGGTCGGCCGACAGCTATTGAAGGAGAGCAAAAACGCCGAAAACGGATCGGGATTGAGCAGCTTTCGGTCCGAGAGCGGCGTTTGCGTATAGCTGACCGGGCTGAAATAGAGCTGCAAATTGACCCGCGCTGCATCGGGGCCGCTCCGCACAAAGCCGCCGCCCTGGTTCACGCTCATCGACAGCGGCCCGCCGCGATTAAGCAGATAGTGCAGACCCGCCTTGATCTTCCCAAATAGCGGCCGCAACTCATCATTCAGCGTTGGAACGCTGGTTTTGTAAAAATAGCTGACGGCCAGATGGTCCTGCAAATTCCGCCCCACTGCCGGGGCATTGGCCACAATGTCGATCCCAAGTGCCTTGAGATGCGCGGCATCGCCAATGCCCGACAAATTGAGCAACTGGGGCGAGTTAATCGACCCGCCAGACAGGATGACCTCTCGGCCCGCCCGCACCTGATGCAGTTTGTTGCCACGCCGATATTCAACTCCAATGGCGTGCGTCCCTTCAAACAGGATGCGCGTTGCGTGCGCCTTAGTCCGAATATCCACGCCGCCACGACGCAGCGCAGGCCGCAAATATTCATTCGCGGTAGAGGCACGGCGGCCCTTGCGCGTGTTGATTTGGTAAATGCCAACACCCTCGCCCGTCGGGCTATTGAGATCAGGCGAAAAAGGCAGCCCAAGCGTCTGTCCTGTCTCAATAAATGTCTGACACAAAGGATGCGCCCGGCTGCTGATATCCGTCACATGCTGCGGGCCGCCAGCGCCATGATAGGCGCTTTGACCCAGATCATGATCCTCGGCCTTCATGAAATAGGGCAGAACGCCCTCCCAGCCCCAGCCCTTATTGCCGAGCGCGGCCCAATCCTCAAAATCATGCGGCTGACCACGAACATGCACCATGGCATTGATCGACCCCGACCCGCCAATCACCTTGCCGCGCGGCCAATAGCTCTCGCGCCCGCCAAGCCCAGGCAAACGCTCAGTATCATACATCCAGTTGATGCTGCGGCTGAAGAACGTCCGTCCATAGCCAATGGGCAATTGGATCCAGACAATCTGGTCTGATCCCCCCGCCTCCAGCAGCAGAACGCGCGTCTTGCCATCCGCCGACAAGCGGTTGGCCAGCACACAGCCGGCGGTTCCTGCGCCGACGATCACATAATCATATATGTCGGTCATTGAACGGGGTGCTGGGTCATTTCGAGATGGAGCATCGTGCCGGTATAAGGGTTTGCCCGTGCGACCTCCTCATTCAGCTCCACGCCCAGGCCCGGCGCAGTTGGCGGAATGACATGTCCCTCTTCAAACTGAATGGGGGTCTTCAAAATCTCGCTATGGAACCCGCCCCAGCTTTCAATGCTTTCCAAGATTAGGAAATTGGGCGAACAAGTTGCAATCTGGATATTGGCCGCGCCAACAATAGGGCCGCAATAAAGGTGCGGCGCAATTTGGGCGTGATAGACCTCCGCCATGCCGGCGATTTTCTTGGCCTCTAACAGGCCACCGACACGCCCCAAATTCATCTGAAGGATGGCCGCTGCCCCTGCGTTGAGCAGTCGGGCGAAATCATATTTGGTGGTCAAACGCTCGCCCGTTGCCACTGGGATGCTCGTTGCCCGCGCGACCTTGGCCATTTCTTCTGGCGCATCGGGGGGCACGGGTTCTTCGAGCCAGAGCGGATCATAAGGCTCTAGCCGCTTGGCAAGGCGGATCGCGCCTGCAGCCGTCATCTGGCCATGCGTGCCGAACAAAAGATCAGCCTTGGTTCCAACCGCCTCGCGCAGCTGACGCGCAAAGCGTTCGCACAGGTCAAGCGCCTCGAGCGACAATTGCCGCCCATCAAACGCCGTATACGGCCCCGCTGGATCAAATTTCAGCGCGGTAAAGCCTTGGGCGAGATATTCTGCTG
Source organism: Sphingomonas paucimobilis (assembly GCA_945860425.1). Classification (GTDB taxonomy): domain Bacteria; phylum Pseudomonadota; class Alphaproteobacteria; order Sphingomonadales; family Sphingomonadaceae; genus Aquisediminimonas; species Aquisediminimonas paucimobilis_A. Next base: position 1,288 of record CAMAQU010000184.1, on the reverse strand, counting down.
CACGCTCTGCCGCCAGATCGGGATCGTGATAGACGTCGCTCTGATCACCTGGACGTGGATAAATATAGGTATAGGCGCGCAGGCGCTCATGCACCTTGCCGCCCAACAGCTTGTAAACGGGTTGATTGGCCTCTTTGCCGACAATATCCCAACAGGCCATTTCAAGCGCAGAGAGCACGCCCATCAGCGTCAAATCAGGATGCTGGGTAAAGCCGCTTGAATAGACCCGACGCCACATCGTCTCAATATCATGCGGATCTTGGCCTGCCATGTAGCGGGCAAAGACATCCTCAATCATCTTGGCGACCAGATGCGGTTCAAAGGGGACGCAATAAGCCTCCCCAATGCCGGAAACGCCGCTGTCGGTCGTCAGCTTTACAAAGACAAAGTACCGCCCGCCAAAATGCGGCGGTGGATTGCCGACAACAAAGGTCTCAATATCGGTGAGTTTCATGCCGGGTAAAATCCGTTGATGACTTTGATCTCAAGGAAGTCATGAAGGCCAAAAGCGCCCCATTCGCGGCCATTGCCCGATTGCTTATACCCACCAAAGGGCGAGCAATAATCCTGCCCATTTCCGTTCAGATAGACACTCCCCGCGCGGACTTTGCGCGCGACGCGGCGGGCGCGCTCTAAGTCACCGGATTGGATATAGCCCGCAAGGCCATAGGGTGTATCATTGGCAATCTGAATGGCCTCTGCCTCATCGGCAAAGGGGATCATGACAAGCACGGGGCCAAAAATCTCTTCCCGCGCGATCGTCATTTTATTGTGCACACCGGCAAAAATCGTGGGCTTTACATAATAGCCCCGATCAAACCCATCTGCGCGGCCCACGCCGCCCGCAATCAGACGCGCACCTTCATCAATGCCGACTTGAATGAGCCGCTGAATCTTGTCGAACTGCGCCTTGCTCACCACGGGCCCCAGATGCGGGCCCTTTTCCATCGGATCGCCGAGTTGAACCGATTGGGCCACGCGTGCAGCAATGGCAACGGCCTCTTCATAGACGGACGCTTCCACCAGCATCCGGGTCGGTGCGTTGCAGGATTGACCAGTATTGCCAAAGCAATGCAGCACGCCGCGCGTTACGGCCTTTTCCAATCCAGAATCGGCAAAAACAATATTGGCCGATTTCCCGCCCAATTCCTGCGACACGCGCTTCACCGTCTCTGCTGCGGACTTGGCAATCTGAATGCCTGCGCGCGTTGATCCGGTAAAGGAGACCATGTCGACATCGGGATGGCGGGTCAGCGCGTCACCGATCATAGCCCCTGTGCCGTGGACC
>CAMAQU010000183.1 GCA_945860425.1 Sphingomonas paucimobilis | reverse complement strand
CTGCGGACCAGTCACGTCGATGGCTTTGATCTGGCTCAACTGGAGCCGATGATTGCCATCAATTACAGCGCCGTGGTGCGCACCAGCATTCTTTTCGCGCGGCATATGAAGGCGAATGGGAGCGGCCAGATCATCAACCTCTCCAGCATCGGCGCGAGCCTGACCGCCGCTGGGGCTGGTGTTTATGGCGGGCTGAAGCTTGCGCTCGACCGCTTTACCGATGTGCTGCGCATAGAGCTGGCGGGCAGCGGTGTCCGCGTCGGCCAGGTCGCGCCCGGCACGACCATGACCGAGATTTTCGAGGATATGAAAGCCAAGGGCCAGCCGGGGTGGGACGAATATATCCCGCCGATGGTCCCCGACGACATCGCCCGCGCCATAGTGTTCATGTGCGAGCAGACGGGAAATGCCAATGCCGCGAGGGTGCATATCTATGCGACGTCTGAGGGGTTTTAGGCTGCCCCTATTGCCGTGATAGAGACCGGTATCGCCCCCATCCGGGGTTGCCCGAATACAGGATCAAACGCGGCATTGGCGTCCAGCAGGCGGGATGTGCATCCGCCTTGCCCCAGCGGATCGTCCGCCTCATCGGGGTTGGTGCCGAAACAATGCGACATGGAGAGCGTGCCCGGCCTCAAGCGTGAATCGGCCTCTGCCACCCCCTGTATTTCGCCGTGTTCGGACCGGATGCGGATGATGTCGCCCGACATCACACCATACAAGGCAAGGTCAGACGGATTGAGAAAGGCCGGGTTGTGCGCGCGTCGCGCGGCCAGTTTCGGGTTGGTGCGACCGATGGAGTTCATCATCTCATTGCTGCGCCGCGGGATGAGCAGCAGGGGATAGTCCACGCTGGGCTGGGTTGTGTCACCCCGGTTCTCGAACACTATGGCCAGCTCCGCCATCATGGTCGCATCGCCCAGTTCGAGCATGGCCGTGCACTCCTCGGCGCGGGGCAATACGGTGAGGTCCAATTCGTCGAACAGCTTCCCATGCAGATGCTTTTTGACTTCAGCCAGCGGCACGCGGGAACCGGCGCACATCGCTTCAAACATCTCTTCGGTCGTCGGGCGACGATCGAGCGGCAGCGGAAAGGGAATAGGAAGGCTGTCCCAATGCTGACCCGTACCCGCCGCATTGCCGAAATAAGTGATCTGCTTGCCCAGCCGCTTGGCGAGTTCATAGAAAAACTCCCAGCTTTCAATTGTGTCCGACCCTTGCGGGGGCGCGACGACGGCGGGGGCGTAATGCGCAAAGGGCACTTCATAGCCTCCGGTCCAGATCCCGTAATACTTCATCGATTCCGAAAATTGCGAACAGGCGGGCGTTTCAAGCGCCATTTTGTCGGGGATGACATAATCGGCCATGCGCGCGGTGTTGGACATCTCAACGTCGATGGTGACGAGCAGATCAAGCGCGGCCAGCGCCCGTCCGGCCCGGTTCTGGTCGGGCAAGGACACTGCCGGATTGCTGCCCCCGCAGATCAACGCGCGCACCTGCCCCGGTCCAGGCGTCAGAATCTGGTCAGGCAACGTGCCGGTTGGCGCGCCGACAATCGTCTCTGGCAGCGCGTTGATCCGGCTGGTCTTGCTATAATCCCATGGCTGATAGGGCGCGTGCGGTTGCGCATGGATGGGCACGTCGGGTAGCAAGACATGCGGCTGGCCGTGCGGCTCGCCCGCGCGCACCCAGCGCCCGCATAGCGTGTTGATGCACAATGCCAGATATTCGCAGAGTGTGCCGTGGAGCGGAAAATGCGCACCCGTGGCCGTGACAACGCAACCGCTTTCTGCCGCTGCAAAAGTCCGTGCGGCCAGCACCACATCGTCGGCGCTGATCCCGGCGACCGAGGCGACATGGTTGGGTGTGAAGGGCGCGACTGCGGCTATCAGTGCGTCAAACCCGGTCGCATTGTCCGCCACAAACGCAGCATCATACAGTTTTTCGCTCAGGATCACGCGCAAGATACCCGCCAAAATGCTGGCATCCTGCCCCGGCTGCGGTGCGATGTGCAGGAACGCATGGGCAGTGGATTCGGTCGCGCGCGGATCGATGACGATCAGCTTCATCCCATCCTTGACCGCCTGTTTCACAGTCTGCCCGGGATTGACCATGATGCCTTGTTTGGAAATAACTGGGTTGGTGCCGACCATGATCCAGGTCTTGGCAGTGGCAAAGGGATGCGGCCCCGGAATCCAGCGGCCATGCAGCGCCTGGGCAATGACCTTGCCCGCCTGATCAATCGTCTGGACCGAAAAGAACCGGTCCGGAAAAGTGCCCATTGCCTGAATGAACATCGCGCCGATAACAGGGTTGATCGGGTTGGTGAGGTTGCCATTACCGGGATAAACGGCAATCGCCTCGGCCCCATGCGCTGCCGTGATCGCTTCGATCCGCTGGGCAATTTCCTCCAGCGCCTGCGCCATCGGGATCTCGATGTAACTGCCATCGGGCATCCGCTTGCGGGGGTGCAGCACACGGGTCGGCGAGGCATGCGCTTCGGGCATCGCGCGGCCCTTGGGGCAGGTATAGCCGCCATAGAGTGGGGACTGGCGATTGCCGATCACCTTGGTGGCGCGGCCATCCTCTACCGTCACCTCAACCGGACAGCCCGCCCAACAGATCTTGCAAATGCCATAGCGCGTTTCCGTCTGCATGGTCTGTCCTCTCAGAAACCGATCTGCGCCTTCATCGACGTCGCATCGACAGGGTAGGAAATCATTTCCAGAAAGCTGAACCATTTGCCGCCAACGCGCCGCATGCAATCGCTCTGGCGTAGTGCGATTTTGCGGGTGGTGCCATCCTTCATGTTCAGCGTCAGTTGCTGGGTATCGATCTGAATGCCGAACGATCCGTCGGAATCGACCACGAACAGCGGCATGGTCAAGCTGATCCCGTTATAGCTGCCCATGATCGGCGCGTAAAAATCAGCGATCTCCTTTTTGCCGATCACAGCTTTCGGGCTGAACGCATCATAAAGCAGCGTGTCATCGCCCGGCCCGTAATAGCTCATCAGTTTCTCAAGCCCGACGGACGCGCCGCCCACGTCCATGAATTCACGGATTTGTTCTTTGGCTTTCTCCGGCGTCGTCGAAACGGGCTCAAGCGGCTTGGCCGACCAGCTGAGTGTGCGTGGTTGGATCGGCGCATTGGTCAGCGCGGTGAGCGTGGCCGGATCAACCGGGAAAGACAGATGCTGCTGCACCACGCGCCACTTGCCGCCCACCTTCTTCAAAGCATCCAATACGCGCACGTTCATGGTCTGCGTGGTGCCGTCTTTCATCTCGGCCTGATAGGCGATCTGGCTCGCTGCGCAGCCGAACCGGCCATTGGTGGCAATCGTCATTTCGGGTGTGGTTTTGCTGACCGATTTGATCGCGGCCAATTGCGGCGCAAAGCCTGCGCGAATTTGCGCCTTGCCCTGAAAAGTGCCGGGTGAAAACAGGTCGAGTACCACCGCATCATCGGCGTAATGCTGCATCACCTTGTCGATATCGAGCTCGGTGGCGAGTGCCTCTTCCACCTGGCGGATCGCAGCGACGTCCTTCTTCGCGTTGAACACAGGCGGACGGACAGACTTCGCAGCCAGCAATGAAGGGGCGGCCAGCACGGCGGTGAGCGCCAGCAATGGGAATGCTTTCATGGTCACTTCTCTCCTCTGCGTTTCATGCTAACCGCCCTGCGCAGCATACCTCCCTACCCAAAGGCGGGCATGGCGATATTCGTGCAGCGCTATGTCCTGCATGAGAGCATGACGATGGACAGGGGAGAGGCCCGATGACGCCAAAATTCTGCCGCATGGCATGGCGGGTGGATGATATGGATGATTTCACCCGGCGCATGGGGGATTTGTTCGGCTTCAGCTTCTTTGCGCCGTCCCTGATCGCCGAGCTTTATCCCGACGCGGGATTCAAGGTGATGTTTGGCCAGCATGGCATCGAACCGATCCAGCCGGGGCCAGAGGGTC
>CAMAQU010000182.1 GCA_945860425.1 Sphingomonas paucimobilis | reverse complement strand
GAATTTGACATCATGTATGGCGAAGGCATTTCCAAGACGGGCGAGATCCTTGATCTTGGCGTGAAGGCCGGGATTGTCGAAAAGTCTGGGGCTTGGTTTAGCTATGACTCGATCCGCATTGGGCAGGGCCGTGAAAACGCCAAAGTCTGGCTCAAGGAAAATCCGGACATGGCCGCGCGCCTTGAGCAGCAGATTCGGGGGAAGACGGAAGAAGTCGCGGAAGGTCTTATGGTTGGTCCAGAGGCGGATGACGATATCTGATCGGGATAGCCGGGGGTGATCACTCCGGCGTCAGCAGATAGGGCGTCATCGCGTCTCATGCTTCGAAAGGCCCGCCAAATTGGCGGGCCTTTTTCGGTCTAAGCGATATTTGCATGGCTTTAGGGTCTCGTAATGCTTGAGAAGCCGATCAGCCTCGCCTAAGCGAAGGCGCTATGACTTCGACCAACGATATCCGCCGCTCTTTCCTCGATTATTTTGCGGGCAATGGCCATGAACGGGTCGCGTCTGCGCCGTTGGTCCCGCATAATGATCCCACGTTGATGTTCACCAATGCGGGCATGGTTCCGTTTAAGAATGTCTTCACCGGCCTTGAGTCGCGCGCCTATTCGACCGCCGCCTCATCGCAAAAATGTGTTCGGGCAGGCGGCAAGCATAATGACCTCGACAATGTCGGTTATACCGCGCGGCACCACACATTTTTTGAAATGCTCGGCAATTTTTCCTTCGGGGATTATTTCAAGGAACAAGCGATTTCGCTCGCTTGGAACCTGACCACGAAGGAATGGGGCCTCGATCCCAATCGGATTACGGTCACAGTTTACCACACCGATGATGAAGCTTTTGACCTTTGGCGTAAAATTGCGGGTCTGCCAGAAAACCGGATCATTCGCATTCCGACCAGCGACAATTTTTGGTCGATGGGCGATACCGGGCCTTGCGGCCCGTGCAGCGAGATTTTCTGGGACCATGGCGATCATATCGCGGGTGGCCCGCCGGGTTCCCCCAATGAAGATGGGGATCGCTTCGTCGAAATCTGGAATTTGGTGTTCATGCAATTTGAACAGGCAGCCGATGGCAGCCGGACCAATTTGCCGCGCCCGTCCATTGATACAGGCATGGGGTTGGAACGCATTGCGGCGGTGCTTCAGGGCGTCCACGATAATTATGATACCGACACGTTCAAATCCTTGATCGGGGAATCGGCGGAACTCACCAAAAGCGACCCCAATGGCGCGATGAAGGCGTCGCACAGGGTCATTGCCGACCATCTGCGCGCATCTGGTTTCCTCATTGCAGATGGCGTGCTGCCCTCCAATGAGGGGCGGGGTTATGTTCTTCGCCGCATCATGCGCCGTGCCATGCGGCATGCGCATTTGCTGGGCGCGAAAGACCCGTTGATGCATCGGCTCGTCGGGTCGCTGGTTGCGGAAATGGGCGCGGCTTATCCAGAGCTGCTCCGCGCGCAACCGCTGGTTGAAGCAACCTTGCTGCAAGAAGAAACGCGGTTTCGCCAGACGCTGGATAAGGGATTAAAGCTTCTGGACGAAGCGACGGCCAATATGGCGTCGGGCGATGTCTTGCCCGGTGACACGGCGTTTAAGCTCTATGACACTTATGGCTTCCCCTATGATTTGACCGAGGACGCGCTGCGGGCGCAAGGTCTGGGCATTGACCGTGCCGGCTTTGACGCGGGCATGGCACGGCAAAAGGCGATGGCACGCGCGGCCTGGAAAGGTTCTGGCGAAACAGCGTCTGATGATATCTGGTTCGATATTGCCGATGAGCTCGGGTGCACCGAATTTATAGGCTATGTCAGCACGGAAGCGGAAGCTCAGGTGCTGGCGATTATCAAGGGTGGTCAGCGCGTCGATGCAGCCAAGGCGGGCGATAGCGTCACCATTTTGACCAACCAGACCCCCTTTTATGGGGAAAGTGGCGGGCAGACCGGCGATGCTGGCACAATTCGCGGCGAGCATGGCTTTGCGGCGCGCGTTGACGATACGTCTAAGCCTTTGGGGCGGCTCCACACGCATCAGGCGGTGATTGAGGCGGGCGACATTTCGGTTGGTCAGACCGTGCATCTTTCGGTGGATGCAGAGCGTCGGGACCGTATCCGTGCCAATCACTCAGCAACGCACTTGCTCCATGCGGCGCTGCGCAACCGATTGGGTGCTCATGTGACGCAAAAGGGCAGCATGGTTGCCGCAGACCGGCTGCGGTTTGACTTTTCGCATCCCAATGCGCTGACGGCGGAAGATGTCGCAGCTGTTGAGGCCGAAGTGAATGCCGAAATTCGCCGCAACCAAGCCGTTACCACGCGATTGATGACGCCGGATGACGCCATTTCTGCCGGGGCCTTGGCGCTCTTTGGTGAGAAATATGGTGAAGAAGTCCGCGTTCTGACCATGGGCCCGCGGGATCAGGCTCAGGCATATTCCGTTGAGTTATGCGGCGGCACCCATGTGAACGCTTTGGGCGATATTGCGTTGTTCAAAATCATCTCTGAATCCGCCGTCGCATCGGGCGTTCGGCGTATTGAAGCGCTCACCGGTGAAGCGGCGCGGCGCTGGCTGGCTGATCGGGATGACAAATTGAAAGACGTGGCATCCCAATTACGCGCAAACCCGGATGAAGTGCCGGCCCGCGTGTCCGCTTTGGCAGAGATGGTGCGTAAACTGGAAAAAGAACTGGCAGAGGCCAAAAAGGCATTGGCACTTGGCGGCTCTGGTGCGGCACCAGCGGAACCTGAGGATGTGGGCGGCTTGCTGTTCCTTGGTCAGAGTTTTGACGGACTGGATCCAAAGGACCTGCGGGGCCTTGCCAATGATGCAAAGGCGAAGCTTGGATCTGGCGTTGCGGCCTTTGTGACCGTCAATGATGGGCGGGCGTCCGTTTTGGTCGCTGTAACCGATGATCTGACCAGCCGGTTCAGCGCTGTTGATCTGGTACGCAAAGCTGTTGAGGCATTGGGTGGCCAAGGCGGCGGTGGTAAGCCCGATATGGCGCAAGGCGGTGGCCCTGATGGAAGCAAAGCCGACGCCGCCATGGCCGCGATAAAAGCGAGCTTGGCTTAACGATTTGAAGCGTCACGGCCGCCCGGTTAATTGCCCTGTGGCTTTGCGCGCTAAATATCTGTAGAGACAAGCGGAAGGATCGGTCTGGCGTTGGTTGGACAAGGATCAGTTTCCAAATCGGTTCGCCCGATATTTTTTCCCTCAAACTGTATTGAGATTATGCCCTTTTCCCAAATTCCCGAGCCGCTTCGCGCGGCGATTACCGCGCGTGGCTATAGCGTTCCGACGGCTGTTCAGGCGGCGGTGATTGAGCCTGAAACCCATAATCGCGACCTCATCGTGTCTGCACGGACGGGATCGGGGAAGACTGTCGCTTTTGGTCTGGCCATGGGCCTTGATCTTTGGAGCGATGGCTCCAAATTCCCCGCAGCGGGGGCCCCTAGCGCGCTGGTCATTGCCCCAACGCGGGAGCTTGCCTTGCAGGTAAGTCGCGAATTGACATGGTTGTTTGCGCAAGTTGGCGCGCGGATCACCACCTGTGTCGGCGGGATGGACGCGTCGAAGGAACGCCGTGCTCTCTATCAGGGTACGCATATTGTGGTTGGCACACCGGGGCGCCTGCGCGACCATTTGGAGCGCGGTGCTCTGGATGTGTCAAAGCTGCGCTTTGTCGTCCTCGATGAAGCGGATGAAATGCTCGATATGGGCTTTCGGGATGACCTCGAAGGCATATTGGATGCAACGCCGTCAGAACGCCGCACATTGTTATTCTCTGCGACAATTCCAAAGCCAATTATTGCTTTGGCCAAACGCTATCAGCGCGATGCCCTGCGGATTTCGACGGTGGAGGATGATCGCGGGCATGGCGACATTAGCTATCAGGCGATTACCGTTGCGCCAGCCGATATTGAAAATGCCGTCGTCAATCTGTTGCGTTTCCATGAAGCGGAAACGGCGATG
>CAMAQU010000181.1 GCA_945860425.1 Sphingomonas paucimobilis | reverse complement strand
GCACGGCAAGACAACCACAACCTCTATGATTGCAGCAATGCTGGATGCCGGGGGAATTGACCCAACGGTGATCAATGGCGGCATCATCAACAGCTATGGGTCCAATGCCCGGCTGGGCGACAGCGACTGGATGGTGGTGGAGGCGGATGAGAGCGACGGCTCCTTCCTGCGTCTCGATGGCACGATTGCGGTTGTGACCAATATCGATCCAGAACATCTGGATCATTACGGGTCGTTCGATGCGGTGAAAGCGGCCTTTGTCGAATTTATTGAAAATGTGCCCTTTTATGGCCTCGCCATCCTCTGCCTTGATCATGCCGAGGTGCAGGCGATCATTCCGCGCATCCGCGATCGACGGATTATGACTTACGGCTTTTCAACCCAAGCCGATGTGCGGGGCGATGCTGTGACACCTGTTCCCGGGGGCAATCGTTTTGACGTGGTTGTCCGCGCACGCGATGGCGCGTCCCGTACCATCGCCGGCATTGAGCTGCCCATGCCGGGCCGTCACAATGTTCAAAATGCACTCGCTGCCATTGCCGTCGGTCTCGAAATGGGCATGTCGGATACGGATATTCAGCGCGGCTTTGCCAAATTTGGGGGCGTCAAACGGCGCTTCACCAAAGTTGGTGAGGTGAATGGCGTGACCATTATTGATGATTATGGCCACCACCCGGTTGAGATCCGGGCCGTCCTCTCGGCCGCGCGCGAAGGCGCAAAGGGCCGTGTGATCGCGGTGTGCCAGCCGCATCGTTATTCCCGGCTTGGCGGCTTGATGGAAGAATTTGCGTCCTGCTTTAACGATGCCGATATTGTCTATGTGACCCCGGTTTATGCAGCCGGTGAAGCCCCGATGGAGGGCGTGGATGCCGCCGCCTTGGTCAGCAATTTGAAGCAGCGCGGCCATCATTCCGCCGCCGTCGTTCAGGATGCAGCGGATCTCGCCCGTGTTCTGGCAGCTCAAGCGCGCCCGGATGATATGGTCGTGTGTCTAGGGGCGGGCGACATTACCAAATGGGCCGCAGGCCTTGCCGATGCCATGCAAAAGGCGCGCGGTTGACCGATCTATCTGCTTTGCCGCCCGTTCGAGGCAAATTGACGGCGCATGCGCCGCTCGCGCCGCTTGTCTGGTTCAAGTCGGGCGGGACGGCGCAATGGTTGTTTGAACCAGCCGACCGGGATGATCTGTGCGCCTTTCTGGCTGGGCTTGATGCCGCTATTCCGGTGATGGCGCTTGGCCTTGGGTCCAACATGATCGTGCGGGATGGCGGCGTTGCTGGCGTGGTTATTCGGTTGGGTAAAGCCTTTGCCCAAGTGGCCGCTCTAGACGATGTGACACTTGATTGTGGCGCCGGGGCAAGCGGGATTCTCGTCTCCTCCACCGCGCGGGATAAGGGCATTGCGGGCCTTGAGTTTTTGCGCTCCATCCCCGGCACAGTGGGTGGCTTTGTCCGCATGAATGGCGGCGCTTATGGTGGCGAAGTGAAGGACATATTGGTCGATTGCGATCTTGTTCTGCGCGATGGCAGCTGCGCGACCCTGCCCGTTGCGGCCCTGCACTATAGCTATCGCCATAGCGACCTGCCCGACGGCGCGATTGTTGTGGGCGCACGGTTTCGCGGCCGGCCGGGTAAGTCGGGCGATATTCAGGCGGAAATGGACAGGATTTCTGCTGCTCGAGAAGCATCCCAGCCCTTGCGCAGCAAGACAGGTGGCTCGACCTTCAAAAACCCGGACGGGCATAGGGCCTGGCAATTGGTGGATGAAGCGGGTTGTCGTGGGTTGACGCTTGGTGGTGCTCAAGTTTCTGAAAAGCACACCAATTTCCTCATCAATATGGGCGACGCGACCAGCGCCGACATCGAAGCTTTGGGCGAGGAAGTGCGCCGCCGTGTGAAAGAGGCATCGGGCGTTACGCTCCAATGGGAAATTCAAAGAGTAGGAAAATCGGCATGAGCACGCCCATCCATGTAGCTGTCCTGATGGGCGGATGGTCATCGGAACGGCCCGTGTCGCTGATTACCGGCAATGGCGTTGCCGACGCGCTGGAGCGTGTGGGCTATCGCGTGACCCGGCTGGATATGGGGCGCGATATTGCCGCCCGCCTGACCGAGGTGAAGCCAGATGTTGTCTTCAACGCGCTCCATGGGACGCCGGGCGAAGATGGCACGGTTCAGGGCATGATGGATTTGATGGGCCTGAAATACACCCATTCAGGCCTCGCCACTTCGGTGATCGCGATTGACAAGCAATTGACCAAATCGGCGCTTGTGCCGCATGGTATTCCGATGCCGGGCGGCATGGTTGTGGAGAGCGAAGCGCTTTATCATGCTGATCCGCTGCCGCGCCCTTATGTGCTCAAGCCCGTCAATGAAGGCTCGTCCGTCGGCGTCGCCATCGTCACCGACACTGCAAATTATGGCAATCCCATCAGCCGCGATGTGGATGGCCCTTGGCGGCAATTTGACCATCTTTTGGCCGAACCCTTTATCCGGGGGCGGGAATTGACGGTTGCTGTGCTGGGGGATCGCGCCTTGTGCGTGACAGAGCTTCAGCCCAAATCCGGCTTTTATGATTTTGATGCCAAATATACCGAGGGCCAGACAGAACATATCTGCCCGGCGCGGATCCCCGATGATGTGGCGGAGGCAATGATGGGCTGGGCCTTGCAGGCGCACCGGGTGCTTGGCTGCAAAGGGGCCTCTCGATCTGATTTTCGCTGGGATGATGAACAGGGGGTGGACGGTGTCTTCCTGCTGGAAGTCAACACACAGCCCGGCATGACTCCTCTAAGCCTCGTGCCGGAACAGGCCCGCCATTGTGGCATTTCTTATGAGCAACTGGTCGATATTCTGGTGAAAGAGGCGCTCGGCTGATGGCGGGCCCGAAACTGTCTCGATCTTCTGAGCGACGGCCCATAGCGCGCCCTGCGCCGCGCAAGGTGAAATCGCGGTGGGACCGCTGGAATGAGATTTTTTGGTCTTATGTCCCGCTCAAGGCAGAAACTATTGAGCGTGTGCTCACCCTTCTGACGGGCACAGCGATTGTCTCAACTTTGCTCGCCATCGCCGTCTATGCGGGCATTCCGCAATTTGTCGGCACCGAAATTGGGCAAGTGGTGGGTCGGGCTGGCTTTCACGTGAAGCGGGTGGAGGTGAAGGGCCTTGACCGCATGGACAATTTGACCGTCTATGCTGTCGCCCTTGATCAGAAATCCATTGCGATGCCCTTGGTCGATATCGACAAGGTGCGCGACCAGCTTTTACAATATGGTTGGATTGATGACGCCCGCATTTCCCGCCGCTGGCCGGACACATTGGTGGTCGATATTGTGGAGCGAGAGCCGCGCGCCATTTGGCAGAATAATCAGCAGCTTGTTCTGATTGACGGCACGGGCGTCATCCTTGAGATGATCGATCCCCGCGCCATTCCCGATTTGCCGATTGTGATTGGCCCCAATGCCAATCAGCAGGTGGAGCGGCTCTACACATTGCTGGACTCGGTCCCCGCACTCAAACGCAGCTTTGCGGGCGCATCGTGGATCGGCAATCGCCGTTGGGATATTCGCTTTAAAACAGGGGAAACGCTGTCCTTGCCCGAAGGAGAGGATTTTGCCGCAAATGCGCTCAAACGCTTTGCCCAGATTGATGGGACAGAGCGGCTGCTGGGACGAAATTTTCTGCGTTTTGACATGCGCGATCCAACCAAATTCATTGTTCGGCTGAAACGCGGCGCGACGGCGCAGCCTGCCTTGGCTACTGCCGTTCAGGCAGGCGCTGGTAACGCTGAAACGACAAATACAACCGCAGATACCGCAGATGTGGAAGAGTAAAAAGGGAACATCCATGGCCGTTGCCAAATCATCAGGATTGATCACGGCGCTCGATATCGGGTCGTGGAAAGTCTCTGCGCTGATCGCTGAAGTCGGCGAAGGCGGGGATATTCAGGTGCTGGGCACGGGTCAGCGCTAAAGCAAGG
>CAMAQU010000180.1 GCA_945860425.1 Sphingomonas paucimobilis | reverse complement strand
TCATCGCCTGCATATCAGGCTCGAGCGCATTCACCTTGTCGACAATCTTCAACAATGTGCGGACATAACGGTCGTTGGACGACCCAAAAATCGATTTGGCGAGCTTGCCGAACATGGGCATTTCCTTGATTAAAACAGCGCGTCAGCAGCAACGGCGACGCAGAAAATTGACGGTAGAAAAGGGCGCGGCGCGCAAATCAGGCGCGCGGGCGGTCTGTCAGTTCAACGCCAATAAGGGGCGGGAGAAACCCGGTAAGGACTGGCGGCAACAGCGTCTGTGAAGGCACAAAGCCGGGCTGAGCGAGAAAGGCCGCATGCGCCAAAACCTTGTGCGCCGATGCCACGGCCGTCGGATCTTGGGTCTGCGCAACAGACCCAACAGCCACAGGCTGCGCCATAGCATCACGGCTCGCCTCTGCAGGCGAAAAGCCGGCCACAAGGGCCACAAGATAAAGAAAAATCCGCATCAATATTATCCGTAGGGCAGGATATAGGGATGAATGGCCGGGCCGTCCATCCCGCGCGGGTTAAAGGATAACGGAGATCGACCTTTATTCCGCAGGAGCGGGCCTAATCCCGACGGTAAGGATACTCTTTCGGATCGTATTCGTTTTTATCTTTTGGAATTTCATGCCTTCCTCGCCGGGGTCGCAAAAACCACTGCCTTCAGCAAAACCAGCAACTAATGCGTCCTTCTCCTCCTTTGTAGCGGGCATCCCGGTCAGTTCGAGAAGATCACAGTCGATGACATTTCCATCCGGAGAAACCGTCATCAAAATGTCCATAAGAAACTTGGTGTCGGTGGGAATTCCGTCCAATTCTTCAGGAAGTATCCAAACGACTTTCTGGGTTTTGATCTCCGATGTGGCTTGGCCTGTGACATCGCGCTCGGGATCGAATAGAAACCTCTCCGTGATCAACTTACAGGTTTGCCGATCTAGAGCGTCAGACCCGCTTGATGTGCTAATCTGACATTGACTGGCTCGGCCATCCTGTCCGACCACATAGGTTGCCGAGACGTTTCCTTCTTGTTTCAGAATGAAAGCTTCAGCGGGAAAATCCGTATCAGAAATTGTGCCTTCCTTCTGCACAGCTGGCCTTGAAAGATTTTTAGCCTGCACCAGTTGCGGGGCCGCAAGTGCAATCGCGGCAAGAATTGCTATTGGATATGTCACAGTCTCTCTCCCCTAGAAGGTGGCAGCCTATTGAATCTTTTCAACGGCAATGATGCTGACAGGCTTGTGCAGCCGAATTCGTAAACTAAATATGAACAATGCTTAGAATTGTGAAAGTTTTGGACGTGGTCCGGCGGCGACAGCTGGGTTGAATGCCACTTCATGACGGACTAGAGCAGTGCCATGAACACCAGCACGTCCCCCCTCGCCCGCCCTTTTCCGGAATTGCCCGCCATTGATGGCGCGTTGCCGCGTGTGGCGCGGGCGCGCTATAAGGCTTGGGACCGGGCAGACCTGACGTTGATCACGCTGGATGCGGGAACGGCGGTTGCAGGCGTGACCACGCAGAGCAAATGCCCGTCGCCCGAAGTGGAATGGTGCCGGGCCCATTTACCCGCTGGCCACGCGCGCGCGCTTGTCGTCAGCGCGGGCAATGCCAATGCCTTTACCGGGCATAAGGGCCGAGCCGCGGTGGATGCCATCACAACCAAAATCGCCAGCCATCTGGGCTGCCCTGCGAAAGAGATTTTTGTGTCGGCCACGGGCGTCATTGGCGTGCCGCTGCCGATTGATAAGGCCGAAGCGGGCCTTGAATTGGCATTTTCAGCAGACCCCTGTGGCTGGGCCGATGTCGCGGCCGCCATCTCCACGACCGACACATTCCCCAAAGGCGCTGTGACGCAGGCCGTGATTGGGGGGCGAACGGTCACGCTGGTTGGCGTGATCAAAGGCTCCGGCATGATCGCGCCCGATATGGCAACGATGCTCGGCTATATCTTTACCGATGCAGCGATTGCGCCCGGCTTGCTGCAAGAGATGCTGTCTGCCGCCAATAAGGCCAGCTTTTCCTGCATTACCGTGGATAGCGACACCTCCACATCCGACACGGTTCTGGCCTTTGCAACCGGCAAGGCGGGCAATGCGCCGCTTTCAACCAAAGACGATGCAGGGGCAGATGCCTTTCAGGCGGCCCTTGCCAATCTATGCCGCCAACTCGCCCATCTCGTCGTCCGCGATGGAGAGGGGGCGAGCAAGTTTATTGAGATCAGCGTCGACGGTGCGGTTTCAGATGCGAGTGCCCATCGCATTGCGATGAGCATCGCAAACTCGCCTTTGGTCAAGACAGCCATTGCAGGCGAAGACGCCAATTGGGGTCGGGTTGTGATGGCGGTTGGCAAAGCGGGCGAACCGGCGGAGCGCGATCTTCTCGCCATCCGTTTTGGCGCGACCCAAGTCGCCGAAGCCGGGCTGCCGGTGGACGGCTATGACGAAACGCCTGTCGCCGCGCATCTAAAGGGCGAGGACATCAGCATTGGGGTCTCTCTGGGTCTGGGAAATGGCCGCGCCACCGTTTGGACGTGCGACCTGACCCATGGCTATATCAGCATCAACGCCGATTATCGCAGCTAGAGCCTGTCCCAGCCCGGCCTGAGCCCGTCAATATCTGGCCTCAGGCCATGCTCATTCTGCGAGATAAGCGGCAAGCCCCACAGTTGCTGCGGCCCCTCCCTCCGAAGGGAGGGGCGCTGTCACCTTAGATCTCGGATTCAATCCAGCCCTTGAGCGCGGATTTCGGCGCTGCACCCACCTTGGTTGCGGCAGGCTGGCCATCCTTGAACAGGATCATCGTCGGAATGCCGCGCACGCCATATTTGGCCGGGGCATCGGGATTGTCATCGATATTGATCTTCGTGATCGTGACCTTGCCCGCCAGCTCATCGGAAATTTCCTCAAGGCTCGGGCCGATCATTTTGCACGGGCCGCACCATTCCGCCCAGAAGTCGACAAGAACGGGGCCGCTGGCATTCAAAACGTCATCGGCAAAGCTGGTATCGGTGATTGCCTTGGTGGGCATGAGTCGAATCTCCTTGTTTCTATTTGCAATTTAGGGGGCGGCAGCGCCAATCTCAACCGGGCGGGTGCGAAGAAAATCTATGTCCCGGTACAACCCGGTCTCCAATCGGCCAGATCATCTGGGGAGAGCGAAATCATCTTTGGCCCTGCTGTGTATAGCAAGGCCGCCCGCACGGATCGTCCCGGGAAAATCCCTTCGAGCAAAGCGACATAGGCCGCCATCTGCGCCTTGTGATAGGCAGGCACGAAAGCAATATCACGCGGCACAAAGCGTCCCGTTTTAAAATCAACAACGATTACCTCGGTCTCTGTAATGAGCAGCCGATCCACCGCCCCGGAAATCACATCCCCATTCACAACACCCGCCAGCGGCGCTTCCGCCAGAGCGTCCCCGGCAAAGACATGGGCAAAATCGGGATGGTCGATAATGGCAAGCGCGGTTGCAATCAGGCCCTCTACATCGTCCGCCTGTTGCGCCGTCAGCCATTGGGCAGCGGCGGCGCGGCGATCCTCCGGGCGGACAGACGGCAAACGTTCAAACAGGCCGTGCAGCAGGGTCCCACGTCGCGCGGCATCCCGCAAAACGGGGTCAGGCGGCGGGCTGCTCGCTTTATCCTCAACACCAAGTGCAGAAGGGGCCAGCGGACGCGACGGGCGCGCCTCTGCGGCAGCCGGGGTGATGGCCCAATCTGGCAAGGCTGCGTCCCATATGTCTGGCGCATCGCTGAATTTGTCTTTGCTTCGGCTGGGCTTTTCTTTCTGGGCGAAGACCAGCCCGACCCCCCGCGCCTCCACATTGGGCAGCGATGCCAAAGCCGATCTGACCCGTGCATACCAGCACTCAACGCCGACATCGCCGGCCTTTACCTGATTGCGTTTGAGGGCACCGCCCACGAACAGATATTCCTCCGCCCGCGTCATCGCGACATAGAGCAAGCGCCAATGCTCATTC
>CAMAQU010000179.1 GCA_945860425.1 Sphingomonas paucimobilis | reverse complement strand
ACGCCCGCGGCGCTGCGGCGCGAGCCATCATCTGGGTCAGCCGCTCTGCTTGTGCCGGTGAAAGCTGCGCGCACCAGCTTTGTGCGTCGCCGACGGGAACAAGGCAGCGGCCTGCGGGCTTGCCGTCCTCTGTTGCAAGAATCTCCCATAGGGAAAAATATTGCAGCCCGCCGGCCAGCTGGGCGCAGTTCTCCCCGTCCGTGGGCGCGTCGATAAAGCCCGTCGGCCGGGCGTAGAGCCGTGCAGACGGGGATAGGGCCATTGATTAGGGCTGGGTTGCCAGCAAATAGGTCTGGCGCAGGGCGTCAATGGGTTTCAACCCATCTTCGGCTTCATAATGCCAGAATGTCCACCCATTGCAGCTGGGCGCATTTTGCAGGGTTGCCCCCAATTTATGGATGGAGCCATGGCCTACATCCGTGATCAGCGAACCATCCGCACGGACGGTGGCCGACCAGCGCCGTTTCAGATCATAAACACGTGTTCCGGGCTGAATATAGCCCGTCTCAACCAGCGTACCGAATGGAACGCGCGGGGCGGCGGTATCCGCCTGCATTGTTTTGAGCATCGATTCATCAAGCGGCAGGGCAGCGGCAATCCGCTCCTCAGCGACCGAGACATAATCCGTTTCGCGTTCCAACCCAATGAAATGACGGCCCAGACGCTTGGCCACAGCGCCCGTTGTGCCGGTTCCGAAAAAGGGATCGAGCACAATATCGCCCGGTTTGGTGCAGGCCAGAAGGATCCGATAAAGCAAGGCCTCTGGCTTTTGCGTCGGGTGCGCCTTGGTGCCGTTGCGCTTCAGCCGCTCTGCGCCGCCGCAGATTGGGAAGGACCAGTCAGAGCGCATCTGCAATTCATCATTCAGCGTCTTCATCGCGCGATAGTTGAATGTGTAGCGCGCATCTTCCCCCTTGGAGGCCCAGATCAGGGTTTCATGCGCGTTGGTAAACCGCGTGCCCTTGAAATTGGGCATCGGGTTCACCTTACGCCAGATAATGTCGTTCAGGATCCAGAAGCCTTCATCTTGAAGCACCGATCCGACGCGGAAGATGTTGTGGTAGCTGCCAATGACCCACAAAGTGCCATTGGGCTTCAAAATGCGGCGCGCCTCGGCCAGCCAGGCGCGTGAGAATTCGTCATAGGCCTTCAGGCTGTCAAACTTATCCCAATCATTATCGACGGCATCCACCCGCCCACCTTCGGGGCGAAACAGGTCTCCGCCGAGTTGGAGGTTGTAGGGCGGATCGGCAAAGACCATGTCGATGCAGGCATCAGGAAGGGCGCGCATATTGGCAATGCAATCGCCCATGACGATCTGGTCGAGCGGCAGATCAAAGGCCTTCGCCTCTGCCTTCCGAACCTTTTCCAACACGCCCATATGACACTCCTTTTGAACCTAGAAATGCCGTGGTGAGTCATCCAGACTCCGTCGTCAAGCTTTGCAAGCCTCAGGAATCCGTCACTTTTCAGACATGAATGGGAGAACGAAAGGAGTCCGGCACGATATATGGCACAAACTTATCCACAGGGACTCAAGCCCTAGTGGTGTGGCGCTGAGGACTCACAGGTCAAAAAAATGTTGCGCGACAGGTGCAAAGGAGCGGCGATGGAGGGGTGAAGGCCCAAGTTTGCCCAGCGCCATCATGTGCGTCGCGGATCCATAGCCTTTGTTCGAGGACCAGCCATAGCCCGGATAGTCGGCATCGGCGGCGATCATGATCCTGTCGCGATGCTCCTTTGCGATAATGCTTGCCGCCGAGATGCAGGGGTGGAGCGCATCACCACCGATCACGGCCTCGGCGGGCCAGCGCCAACGCGGCAGGCGATTGCCATCGACAAGAATATGGGCCGGGTCAAAGCCTTTGGCGCACAGCGCCTCAACCGCGCGGGTCATGGCAAGGAAGGTCGCCTGTAGGATGTTGATCTCGTCAATCTCCTCCGCGCTCGCAAGGCCAATACCGACCTGACATTGGGTAAGGATCAGCCCCTCCAGCGCCGCTCGGCGCTTCGCACTGAGTTTTTTAGAATCGTCAAGCCCGTCTATGCCCTGCGGACACAGGATGACGGCGGCGGCGACGACAGGCCCCGCCAGCGGCCCGCGTCCGGCTTCGTCAACACCAGCGATGATCATCCAGCAAAGTCTCGCACCGCCTGATGCCCCATTGGGCCATGGCCTTGCCCGAGGCTTGGCGCGGCGATAAGCGCGGCCCGAACAAACTGGCGTGCACGGACAATGGCATCAGTCAACGTCATGCCTTGGCCAAGCCCCGTCGCAATGGCAGAAGCTAGCGTACAGCCCGTGCCGTGGGTGCTCGTCGTCGCAATGCGAGGGCTTTCCCAGCGAGCGACGTCACCCGACCGATCAACCAGTCGATCAACTAAGACATCACCTTCGGCATGACCGCCCTTGATAAGCAAAGTGCCGGCTTGGCGCAGCGCCTCTGCTTCTCCGCCCAAGGCGGCCAGCTCCGGCAAATTGGGCGTCGTGAGCGTCGCCATATCCATCAAACGGGCAAAGACCGCGATTGTCTCGTAATCGGCAAGGGCCGATCCGCTGGTGGCAATCATGACAGGGTCAAATATAATCGGTGCGCCGATCCCTGCGATCCGATCCGCCACCCGATGCGCTGTTTCAGCGGCCCCAATCATGCCGATCTTGATCGCATCGACGCCGATATCGCTGGCGACAGCATCGATCTGCGCAATGACCATATCCGCTGAAATGGCATGGACGCCTGTGACGCCCAATGTGTTCTGCGCAGTAATGGCGGTGATCGCCGTCAAGGCATGGCCGCCAAGCATGGTGATTGTTTTGATGTCCGCCTGAATGCCCGCACCGCCGCCGGAATCAGAGCCCGCAATACTCAGAATGCGTGCTGTCATAACGCCTCACTGTCATCCCCGCGAAGGCGGGGATCCATGGTCACTGATCTTGCAGGACGGGGGCGTGAGGTGTTCATAGATTCCCGCCTTCGCGGGAATGACGGCGTTTGGTCGACGCTGGGTGCTTGTCGAGCAACGCCTTGGCGCGCGTCGGGCGGTCGAGCAATTCCCCACCGCAATTGGGGCAGCGTTCGTCCATGGCCTCTGCACAATCCGCACAAAATGTGCATTCGAAGGAACAGATAAAGGCACCACCAACATGGGCGGGCAAGTCTGTGCCGCAGCGTTCACAATCGGGCCGCATCTCGAGCATCAGGCCGCTGCCTTTCGCACGGCATGGCAAATGGCATCGACCAGCCGTATCACCTGATCCGCGTCATCGCCCTCGGCCATGACACGAATGACAGGCTCTGTGCCGGATGGCCGGATGACGAGACGGCCAATCCCCTCAAGCTCTGCCTCGGCTGCGGCAATCACGGCTTTGACGGACGCATCTTCAAGCGGCTTTCCGCCCGCAAAGCGAACATTTTTCAAAAGCTGTGGTACGGGTTCAAACAGGTGCAGAACCTCGCTTGCCGGGCGCCCCTGTCGCACCAGTTCGGCCAGCACCTGAAGCGCTGCGACCAGACCGTCGCCCGTCGTGCCATATTCGGTCAGGATCATATGGCCAGACTGTTCACCGCCGACATTAAAGCCGCCCGCGCGCATCCGTTCCAGCACATAACGATCGCCAACCTTGGTACGCTCCAGCGTCAGACCTTGCGATTGCAGGAAACGCTCCAGCCCCAAATTGGACATGACGGTTGCAACGACCCCGCCGCCCGTCAGCGCGCCACGTTTGGCCCAGCTGGAGCCGATCAGCGCCATAATCTGGTCGCCATCAACGATCCGGCCCTGTTCATCGACGATGATCAGCCGGTCGGCATCCCCATCCAGCGCAATGCCGATATCGGCCCCGCTGGCGACGACTGTTTCCTGAAGCAGCATCGGCGCGGTTGATCCGCACGCATCGTTGATGTTGGTGCCATTGGGCGTGACGCCAATGGGGATGATTTCTGCCCCCAATTCCCAAAGGGCCGCAGGGGCCACATTATAGGCC
>CAMAQU010000178.1 GCA_945860425.1 Sphingomonas paucimobilis | reverse complement strand
CCCGATCGAGCGCGGCGCAGAAGGCTGCATTTGCCGGCATCGATGGGAAATGCCTATCGGACGATATGATTCCTCCCGAACTCCTCCGGTCACTTTCTTCTCTTCCTGACACGGGACGCGAGATCGCCAATGTGTCGCAGGCAATTGGGACTACTGGAACCGATATTCTCCTTGGCCGCAAAGCGACGGAAGCCGCCTTGCGAGCTCATAAATTGGCGGATTATCGCATTCTCTATTTTGCGACACACGGCCTCTTGCCGAGCGAAATTCGGTGCCAGGCACAACCGGGTGTTGTTCTCACCCCTCCATCTGAGCCTGCCAAATCGCGGAACTTTGACGGGTTGTTTGATGCAACGGAAATAGCCGAACTGTCCATTCCGGCGGAACTTGTCGTCCTTTCAGCCTGCAATACGGCTGCATCTGGAAAGGCGAATGGCGGTGACTCTCTGTCCGGACTGGCCGCATCCTTCTTTCGCGCAGGATCGCGGAGCCTGCTGGTGAGCCATTGGCAGGTGCCATCTGCAGCCACCAGCGCTCTGATGTCGGCCACATTCGCCGCGATGGCCAAGTCGCCTGACATGCCCGTCGATGCCGCGTTGCGGGTCGCGCAGCGGCGCATGATGAAAGAGCCGGGTGCTGCGCATCCCTTTTTCTGGGCGGCCTTTGTGGTCATGGGCGACGGCGCGGCCAAACCACTTGAGCCGGAGACGCTGTGATGAGGATGATCGCAAAGCTCTCCTTCATCCTTGGGGCATTGGTTTCGGTGCCGATCCTTGCTGCACCGATGACGGTGGTTGAAGCGCGCGGCGGCGGGCTTCGTCCGGGCATGCGTGTGGACAGCGGGTCTCGCATTCAATTGAAGGATGGCGAGCGTGTGACGCTCATCGGTGCTGACGGGCGCGCAGTCACCTTGCGCGGGGTCTATGCGGGTGCGGTGTCGAAGTCCGGTGCGTCTGCCCAGAACCCTCGCGCCGCACTGGCTGCGTTAATTTCAACGCGGAATGATCGGGCAAGTCAGGTCGGGGCTGTGCGCGCTGGTGCAAATGCCGCGCCGCTGCCGGATCCTTGGCTCATCGACATTTCGAGGCCGGGCGCACGCTGTATTCGGGAAGGGCAACGTCCCATCTGGTGGCGGCCTGACGCCTCTGCAGAAAGCGTGTTTACCGTTTTTCCGCTTGATCGGTCTTGGCGAGCAGACTTTGTCTGGCAACAGGGGCAGGGGCAAATGGAAGCGCCTGATCTGGCGAAACTGGATGGCGTAAAGACCTTTCTGATCAATGTTCCGGGTCAGGACATTGCCATTAGCATCAACACGATCCCAGCCGATGTGACTGATCCTCTCGTCCTAAGCTCGTGGATGCTCGAAAAGGCCTGCGTGCAACAAGCAGACGCTTATTTCCGACAGATCCTGGCAGAGCTTGATGCTCAAAAAGCCAGCCCCGTCCAAGCAACAGCGCCTTCTGGTGGCGCTTCAGGGAGTGTCAAATGAGCAAAGCCCAAAAGCAGGCGCTCTCCGCCCTCCTTATTGCGTTTTTTGCTGCCCTTATGGCAGTGGGTGCCGTGCGGTATCTGGCGCCGCTGACCAATCTTGAAAACAAAGTCGCTGATATTCGAGTTGCGGCCATGCAGCGACCAATGCCCGCGTCGGAAGACGTGGTTGTTGTCGCCATTAATGAAGAGACATTGTCTGCCTTTCCTTATCGCTCCCCCGTGGATCGTGGCTTTCTGGCAGACTTGATCACGCAGCTTTCGGCCAAGGGCGCGAAGGTGATCGGTGTCGACATCATTGTCGATCAGCCAACAGAAGCGGAAAAAGACGCACGGCTTAAACAGGTTTTGGACACGGTGCAGACGCCGTTGTTCGTGAGTTACACCTCTGCGCCGAATGTGGTGAATGAGGATCAGCTCGCCTTCCTCAATGCCTTTGTGCGGCCAGAGCAAAGGGCCGAAGCGAATTTGCTGTCTGATCCTTTTGATGGCCTCGTTCGCCGGATCAATCCCGGTGGAGAGATGAAGAACGGCCGTCGCGTGGACACGGATCGGCATCCTGCCGGGTTTGTGCGCAAGTCCGTGACCCTTTTTGGTGGCGCGGCTCCATTGTCCGCGACTGAAATCGCTTGGCGGCCCCGTCCAGATGCTGAAAGTCTCCCATTCCCCTCATTTCCAGCACATTTCGTTTCGGTGCTTCCAGATGAGTTTTTCCGGGGCAAGATCGTTCTGATTGGCGCAACCTTGTCGATTACCGATCGCCACAGGACGCCTTTGTCGATCATCGATGATGGGGATCAGGGCAATATGCCGGGCGTGTTCATTCAGGCCCATGGCATTAGCCAAATTTTGGAAAAACGCGCACCACCGCGAATGCCGTTCAACGGGATCATAGCCCTGACGGCCCTATTCGCTGCACTGGGTGTTGGCGTCAGCCTGTTTAAACGTGGCATTTTGTTCAATGTCGGTGTGGGCGTTGTTCTGCTCGCCTCCTATTGGGTTGGGGCCGTCATTGGCTTTGGTTATGGCTTGCCCATGGTGCCACTGATTGGTCCGACCATCGCATTTGCCCTCTCAATCTGGATGATGGACGTGTTCATTGGTCGGGCCGAGCGTAAGCAGCGTGAGTTCGTTCAAGGAACATTCTCACGCTATGTATCCCCCGCCGTTGTTGACCAGCTTGTGAAAGACCCAAGCGCGGTGGCGATCTCTGGCGAGCGTCAAGAGGCGACCTTCATCTTTACTGATATTGCAGGTTTTACCACCACTTCTGAGCAGATGGGCGCAGAGGATTTGTCTGATGTTCTTAACGAATATCTGGACGGCGCGTGTGAAATAATTCTGAAATATGAAGGGACGATTGATAAGTTTATCGGCGATGCGATCATGGCGATCTTCAACGCGCCCATCCGCCAAGCCGATCATGCTGAACGTGCGGTCCGCTGCGCGCTTGAGCTGGATGCTTATGCCGAAGCCTTCCGTAAGGAGCGCAACAGCCGCAACATACCGATAGGTGTGACCCGTATCGGCGTTCACACGGGCCAAGCTGTCATCGGAAATTTTGGCTCTCAGTCGCGCATGGATTTCACCGCGCTTGGCGATACGGTGAATACTGCCGCGCGAACAGAAGGTGTGAACAAGTATTTCGGGACGAGAATTTGCTGCACCGCCGATGTTGTGGAGCGCTGCGCCAGTCTGCCGTTTCGGCAAATTGGGGATATAGTTCTCAAAGGCAAAACGACGCCAACCGCGCTGTACAGTCCCGTCGCCAAGACAGATGATCCAGAACTGACCCAGCAATATGCGGCGGCTTACAAACTACTGACTGCCGAAGATCGCTCGGCGAAGCCCGCATTTTTGGCCTTATCAAAGGCGTTTCCAACCGATCCGATCGTTCAATTCCATGTTGGTCGGATTGAGCAAAAAATCATTTCTGCTCGCGTGGTTATGGATGACAAATAAGATGCCAGTTCATCCATCCTCGTTCCGGCGTCATTCTGCGGCGGTCCTTGCCGCAGGGATAATCTTTACTCCAGCAACGGCGGCATTTGGCCAAGTCGTTCTGCCGCCGCAGAGTGATATTTCACGTCAGCGCGTGGCTCCATTGCCATTGCCAACGCCCAATTATGATTTCCGCATTCAAAACCCGGAAAAAGCGGCCGTGCCAAGGGCTGTTGATGAGATTGAATTTTCCATCTCATCCGTCCGGGTGGCGGGTGCGACCTATTTTCCGGCGGCCGAGGTCAATGCTTTATTTGCTTCGCTGCTCGGCCGCAAAATTGTTCTGCAAGATTTGCGGGATGCGGCCCAGAAGCTCGAAGATCGTTATCGCGCAGAGGGCTTTTTCCTGACTCGCGTCTTTGTCCCGCCGCAAAAGGTGAAGGACGGCGTTTTGGAAGTGCAGGTTCTGGAGGGCTATATTGGAGATGTTTTCGTCGATGGCCCAAATCCAGCGTCAACACGTCTGATCGAAGAGATAATGGCCCCAGTTCCCAAGGAACGCCCGGCCAAGT
>CAMAQU010000177.1 GCA_945860425.1 Sphingomonas paucimobilis | reverse complement strand
TCAGCGCAATCTGATTGCAGAGCGGGGCCTTGGAATGCCGCGTGAACCGCGGGGGGATGTCTAATGCTCCCCAGCTATCCGGAACCAAGAAACCTTCTGAAAGGTAAGACGGTTGTCGTGACGGCTGCGGCCGGGACGGGAATTGGTTTTTCAGCCGCAAAGCGCGCGACTGAAGAAGGGGCGACCGTTCTCATGAGCGATTTTCATGAGCGTCGCCTTGGCGAAGCCGCAGACCGGATTGCAGATGAGGTCGGCACCCGTCCTGCGACATTTGTGTGTGACGTGACCCAGCAGGATCATGTTGATAGCTTGCGCGATGCGGCGCTTGCGGCGCTTGGCCATGTGGACGTCTTGATCAACAATGCCGGATTGGGCGGTGAAGCGTCGGTTGTCGACATGACGGATGATCAATGGAGCCGGGTTCTTGATGTCACGCTCAACAGCGTCTTTCGCATGACACGCAGCTTTTTGCCGACCATGTATGAACGCAAATCGGGTGTCATCGTGAACAATGCGTCAGTGCTGGGGTGGCGCGCGCAAAAGGGTCAGGCACATTATGCCGCCGCCAAAGCCGGCGTGATGGCCTTTACCCGCTGTTCAGCGGTTGAGGCCGCCGAACATGGCGTCCGCATCAATGCGGTTGCCCCATCCATTGCGATGCATGCCTTTCTTGCCAAGGTGACGACGGACGAGCTTCTAGAGAAACTCTCCGCTCAGGAGGCATTCGGCCGCCCTGCCGAGGTGTGGGAAGTGGCAAATGTCATGATGTTCCTGGCGTCGGATCTGTCGTCCTATATGACCGGCGAGATCGTTTCCGTGTCGAGCCAGCGCGCATGACGGGCCCAAAAGTCTTTGAAACGCCCGGCGCCCTTCAAGGGCAAGAAGGCACCCAGCTCGGGCCGACGGACTGGCTTCTGATCGATCAGGACCGCGTGAACGGTTTTGCGGATGTGACCGGCGATCATCAGTGGATTCATGTCGACGTGGAACGCGCAAAGGACGGCCCCTTTGGCGGCACCATTGCGCACGGCTATCTGACGATGAGTCTTGTCAATTTCTTCCTTCCACAACTGATCGAGGTGCAGGGCTTTACCCATGCGGTGAATGTCGGTGCTGACCGACTGCGGTTTCTGGCGCCGGTTAAGGTCGGGTCGCGCATCCGCGGTGTGGGCGAGATCGTGACCGTTGAGGAGATCAAGGGGGCGATCCAATCGATCGTGCGCGTCACGGTTGAAATTGAAGGCAGCGATAAGCCGGCCTGCGTTGTCGACACCATCAGCCGTTATTTTCCCTAAAGGAGCTTTTCATGGCGACACCTGAACAGATGACTGCTGCCGTACACGGATATGTGGACGCGTTTGATAAAGGGGACCCCGAAGCGGTCGTGGCGCTGTTTACTTCAGACGCTATAGTGGAAGACCCCATAGGTACGCCACCCAAAGTCGGGCACGATGCTATCCGGGAATTTTACACAGCATCCATGCAGACCGGGGCGAAGTTGCGGCTAGAAGGCCCAATCCGGCTTGCTACGGAATATGCTGCCTTCGCCTTTCGCGTTGAACTGACAATGGAGGGGAAGTCCCTGACCGTCGATGTCATCGATACATTTAAATTCAATGCAGACGGCAAGGTGACGGAAATGCGCGCCTATTTTGGCCCGTCTAACATGGCCGGTTTTTAAAAGGAGATTATGATGCGGGAAGCAGCGATTGTCGCAACAGCGCGGACGGGCATTGGCAAGGCCTATCGTGGGGCCTTTAACGATACCGAAGCGCCTGTGCTGTCGAGCCATGTCGTCAATGCCGTGCTGGACCGATCGGGCATTGATCCTGCGCGCGTGGATGACGTTTATCTGGGTGTCGGCAATCACTGGAACACGCAGAGCTATAATCTCGGTCGGTTGACGGTGCATGCATCGAAACTCCCCAACAGTGTGGGCGGCTTCACGCTCGACCGCAAATGTTCATCGGGCCTCAATGCCATCGCCTTGGCGGCGCGCGGCGTTATTGCTGACGAGATTGATGTCGCTGCGGCAGGGGGCATGGAAACAATCTCCATGACGCTCAACAAGTTTGCCCCCGG
The DNA here is from genome assembly GCA_945860425.1 of Sphingomonas paucimobilis. Lineage (GTDB taxonomy): Bacteria > Pseudomonadota > Alphaproteobacteria > Sphingomonadales > Sphingomonadaceae > Aquisediminimonas > Aquisediminimonas paucimobilis_A. Next base: position 1,931 of record CAMAQU010000177.1, on the reverse strand, counting down.
GTGGCGCAACCGATCGCAAGCGGTGATCGACGCGGATCCCTATGCCTATATGGCGATGATCGAAACGGCAGAAGTCGTCGCCGAACGCTATGGCGTGTCGCGTGAGGCACAGGATGCCTTTGCAGCGCTCAGCCAGCAACGCGCAGGCGCCGCGCAAGCGGCCGGGCGGTTCAATGATGAGATCGTTCCGATCACGGTTGAAAAGTCCTTAAAGGACAAGGAAGGCAATGAAACAGGCCGGGAAACCGTAACGGTTTCAGCAGATGAAGGTGTCCGCGGAGACACAACGGCCGAAGGTCTGTCGCTCCTGCGGCCCGTCTTTAAGGATGGTATGGTCATCCAGGAAGGCAAGCACATCACCGCCGGCAATGCGTCGCAGCTGTCGGATGGCGCATCCGCGCAGTTGGTGATGGATCTGGCGACGGCGCAGAAGGAAGGGCTTCCTGTTCTTGGCGTCTATCGTGGTTTTCAGGTCGCTGGGTGCGATCCTGATGAAATGGGCATTGGCCCTGTCTTCGCCATTCCCAAGCTGTTGCAGCGGGCTGGCCTGAAGATTGACGATATCGGCCTGTTTGAGATCAACGAGGCGTTCGCCAGTCAGGCGATCTACTGCCAGCAGAAACTGGGCATTGATCCGGAGAAACTCAACGTCGATGGCGGCGGCATCGCGCTTGGACATCCTTTTGGGATGACAGGCAGCCGTCTTGTTGGCCATGCCCTGATCGAGGGTAAGCGCCGCGGCGTAAAATATGTCGTCATCTCGATGTGCGTAGCAGGTGGCATGGGTGCCGCCGGGTTGTTCGAAGTCGCCTGATGACCCCGACGGAACTTCCTCCCACCATTCCCCATGCAGCCGCCCGCGCGGCGCTGCTATGGGGTGATGCTCCGGCGCTGCTGGAGGATGGAGAAGTCTGGAGCTTCAACCAGCTTTGGGCGCGCTGTCGCGAGGCCGCATCGGCGCTTCTGGCGCGTGGCGTGGGCGAGGGGGATCGGATCGCGATTTGGGCCCCAAATAGCCGCGAATGGGTCGTCGCAGCGGTCGCCGCTATGACATGCGGTGCAGCGATCGTTCCCCTCAACACCCGACTGAAGGGCAGGGAGGCTGGCGACATTTTGCGGCGGACAAACGCACGGATGATGTTCACGGTCCAGAGCTTTCTGGGTATTGATTATCCAGCGCTCCTGTCTGCCGAAGATGTGCCGGATTTGGCCGAGACCGTTTTGCTGGATAGCGATTTCAGCGCATTCCTTGCAAGCGGGCAGGGCGCAGAGGATGCTGGTGTTGACGCAGCACTGGCACGTCTGACAGCAGACCATCTGTCCGATATTTTGTTCACCAGCGGCACCACAGGCGTGCCCAAGGGCGTGATGATGACCTATGGTCGCGTTATTCCCCAATGTGGCGTCTGGATCGGCAATACGGGCCTGTCAGCGGGCGAACGCTATTTGATCGTCAATCCGTTCTTCCATAGTTTTGGGTTCAAGGTGGGCTGGGTGGCCTGCCTCATCAGCGGCGCGGTCATCGTGCCCATGCCACAATTTGACTTGGCATCGGCGCGGGACAGCATTGTCCGGGACCGGATTAGCTTCCTGCCCGGGCCGCCGACAATCTTCCAAATGCTCCTCGCCGAAAAGGAGCGCGAGGATTTTGACTGTTCATCGCTGCGGGGTGGAACCACTGGCGCGGCGACCGTGCCGCCAGTGTTGGTTGAGCGTATCCGAACCGAACTGGGTATGAAGGACATCATCACGGCCTATGGAATGACCGAGTGCGTCAACATTACCAGTTGTCGCCCCGGTGATCCTGTGGACCTGATCGCGACAACATGTGGCGCAGCTATCCCCGGCAATGAGGTGATCATCGCAGGCGAAGATGGGCAAGAAGTGCCCCGCGGCGAAACTGGTGAAATTTGGGTGCGGGGGCAGGGCGT
>CAMAQU010000176.1 GCA_945860425.1 Sphingomonas paucimobilis | reverse complement strand
CAGTCGATGAGAGTGCTTTTCGCCTTTTGGTGAATTGGCAGATCGAGCAAGGGTCAAGCGGCCTTGTGCCCTGCGGCACCACGGGTGAGAGCGCGACCCTTTCTTATGATGAGCATTATCGCGTAATCGCGCTGTGCCTTGAAGAATCTCAGGGCCGGGTTCCTGTTATAGCGGGCTGTGGGTCCAATGATACAGCAACGGCGGTCCGCCATATGCGCTTTGCGCAGCAGGCCGGGGCGACAGCTGCGCTTGTTGTCGCACCCTATTATAATCGCCCAAGCCAAGAGGGCATTTACGCGCATTATGCGCATCTTGCGAATGCGTCTGATCTGCCCATTATTCTCTACAATGTGCCTGGACGGACGGTCACGGATTTGGTGCCGGAAACAGTCGCGCGTTTGGCAGAAATCCCCTCAATTGTTGGGATTAAGGATGCCAGCGGCAATTTGGCCCGAGTCGGGTCACATCGCTTGGGCTGCGGGCCTGATTTTTGCCAGTTATCCGGCAATGACGATATGGCTCTTGCGTTTAACGCGGCGGGCGGTGTCGGTTGTATTTCGGTGACAGCCAATGTCGCGCCGCGCCTTTGTGCCGAGTTGCAACAGGCGTGCCTTGATGGAGATTATGCTCGTGCCCGCGCGATTAATGATCGCCTGCACCCGTTGCACGGGGCCTTGTTTACCGATGCATCGCCCGGACCGGTTAAATATGCCATGACGCAGGTTCTGGATGGCTTTCCAGATGAACTGCGCCTGCCATTGACCCCAGCGTCGGATGCATCTTGTCGTGCAGTGGATGCTGGGCTTCGCCATGCTGGCCTGATCTGATGGCACGCCCGCGGCCTGCAACATTTGAAAAAGTGAAGACGGTCGCAGAGAATCGGCGTGCCCGGTATGAGTATTTTATCGACGATACGGTTGAGGCCGGAATTGCCCTGACGGGAACCGAAGTGAAATCGCTTCGATTTGGGCAAGGATCAATTGTTGAAAGCTATGCCGAAGTGCAGGACGGCCAGGTTTGGCTGGTCAACGCGAACATCCCAGAGTTTAGCCACGGTAATCGCTTTAACCATGAGCCGAAACGCCCCCGGAAGCTTTTGCTGCATGAGCGGGAGATCAACAAGCTCTACGGCGCGGTCGCGCGCGATGGGATGACGCTTGTTCCCTTATCCATTTATTTTAACGGGCGCGGGCGGGCCAAGGTTGAGCTGGCGCTGGCCAAGGGCAAAAAGGCGCATGACAAGCGCGAGACGATTAAGGAGCGCGATTGGAAGCGGGAAGCCGCACGGCTGTTGCGAGATCGCGGATGACTTGGCTTTCTGATTGGATACGAAACAATTCTCCCCGACGGGAGAGTTTTGAGAAGAGCCGTTTCTTGCGGCCCTTTGCGCAACGGGTATTTCACCCAGCCCTGTGGCGTTTCACCCGGCGATCGGTGCCGCGCGGCGTTGCGCTTGGGCTACTGGTCGGTATATTTTTGCTGATACCCGGCATCCAAATTATCGGCGCTGCTTTGCTTGCGTTGCCGTTTCGGGCCAATGTTCCTGTGGCTGCTGCCATGACTTTTTTAAGCAACCCGGCGACGACGCCATTCATTCTTGCAGCCTCTCTATATGTCGGTAATGCCACGTTACGGCTTGGGGCCGATGTGACTCAGTTTGAGGCCTTGATCGGGCGCAATGCCAGTTTGGGAGAGTGGATGACCTGGCTGTTGTCCAGCGCGGCTCCGGCGATGCTTTGGGGACTTTTCATCATTGCCATTTCCACAGCTATTGTGGGTTATGTTCTCGCGGCATTGGGTTGGCGGATATTTATAGTACGTAAATGGCGATCACGTCGATCAAAAGGCGCTATGTCCCAAACTTGATGCCAAGGGCCGGGGTGTAGATGTCTGCATAAGCAAGCCGGTGGTGAAAGACGTTGTTTTCGGTTCCTTACCTGAGTTCCAGACGGGGGCTGATCCTTGTAGCGGCAGCCATGATGCTGACGGCATTGTCAATCTTCCTTTCATCAACAAGTCTGTGGCTGGGGGCAGGGTTCCTCCTTGGTCTTTTTCTTCTGGGAGGCGCTGCACGGATGGTCCGCCGCGTCCAGATTGACAGGTCTTTGGCGGGAGGATCAGAGATTGCCGTCAAGCCTAAGCGCAAGCCCAATACCCCCTTGGATCGGGCGGATGCAGATGACGCGCGCCTGAATGAGCAGTTTGGCCATGCGACACGGATGCAGGCAATCGGCCAGCTGGCCGGCGGCGTTGCACATGATTTCAACAATGTTCTGACTGGAATTTTAGGCCAGTGTGACCTGATGCTGATGCGTCACGCGCCCGGCGATATCGACTATGATGATATTCAACAGATTAAGAATAATGCCAATCGCGCAGCCGCGCTAACCTGCCAGCTTTTGGCCTTTTCGCGGCAGCAGACGTTATGCCCGCAAGTTCTTCTGCTGCCCGATATTGTTGCCGAAATTTCCAATCTATTGGCGCGGCTTGTCGGAGAAAACATTGACCTGATCGTGAAGCAAGGCCGTAATCTTGGGGCAATATGGGCCGATCCTGGCCAGTTGGAGCAGGTGATCGTCAATCTGGCCGTCAACGCGCGGGATGCCATGCCAGATGGCGGCAAACTGATCATTCAAACCTATGCGGTGACGGCGGCGGAGGTTCGGGCCAGCGGAAACAAGCTCTTGCCAGCCGCAGACTATACAGCACTCAGTGTGACCGACACGGGTGCGGGGATTGACCCAAAGTTGATGTCCAAGATTTTTGAGCCGTTTTTCACGACGAAGGACGTTGGAAACGGCACGGGTCTGGGGCTGTCCACCGTTTATGGGATCGTCAAACAATCGGGCGGGCATTTATTTGCCGTTTCAACGCCGGGGCAGGGATCAAGTTTCGTCATCTACCTTCCCGTTTATGCGGGCGCGGAGGTGCAAAGCCCAGCGGAGGCGCGCACCAAGCCGCAACAGGCCGATCTTTGGGGGCACGGCACAATCTTGTTGGTGGAAGATGAGGATATGGTGCGCGCCATCGCAGAACGTGCACTGACCCTGCAGGGGTATAAGGTCATATGTGCGACCGATGGGGAGGAGGGTCTCGCTTTGCTGGATACGCATGACGATATAGATATGCTGGTAACCGACGTTGTCATGCCTTCAATGGATGGTCCAACACTCGGCAGGCAAGCACGGGTGAAGCGGCCGAATCTGCCAATTTTGTTTATGTCGGGCTATGCGGAGGAATCGTTGCGGCAGGAAATCATGCTCGACAATGTCAATTTTCTGCCGAAACCTTTTTCAGTTCAACAGCTTGGCGAGGCCGTTAAAACAGCCTTGACGCCCTAACGCGATACCAAGAGAACAAAACAAGAAATATTTTTCGTTCCCCTCTTGTTCAATGAGAACAAAGCATATACATAGACCTTCTGATTGACGCAGCAGGTGCAACAGCTACGAGGGGAAAAGGCCATGTCGGCGCAACTCAAAATCATTCAAACGGATCGTTCGGCAACCATGGATAGAGAAAAAGCACTCGAAGCGGCACTTGCCCAGATTGACCGCGCATTTGGCAAGGGCTCTGCAATGAAGCTCGGCTCACGCGAGGCGATTGAAATTGAGTCGGTGTCATCTGGCTCCCTCGGTTTGGACATCGCCTTGGGCATTGGCGGCTTGCCACGCGGGCGTATCGTTGAAATTTTCGGCCCGGAAAGCTCTGGCAAGACGACGCTGGCGCTTCATGCCATTGCCGAAGCGCAAAAGGCGGGCGGCACGGCGGCCTTTATCGACGCAGAACATGCGCTTGATCCGGGCTATGCCAAGAAGCTGGGCGTGAACATTGATGAGCTGATCGTGTCGCAGCCCGATACGGGCGAGCAGGCGCTGGAAATCACCGACACGCTTGTCCGGTCGAATGCGGTGGACGTGTTGGTCATCGATTCGGTTGCAGCACTTGTGCCGCGCGCTGAAATTGAAGGCGAAATGGGCGATAGCCATGTCGGCTTGCAGGCCCGTTTGATGAGCCAAGCGTTGCGCAAGATTACAGGCTCGATCAATCGGTCGCGCTGCCTTGTTATTTTCATCAA
>CAMAQU010000175.1 GCA_945860425.1 Sphingomonas paucimobilis | reverse complement strand
GCGGGTGTAGCTCAGTTGGTTAGAGCGCCGGCCTGTCACGCCGGAGGTCGCGGGTTCGAGCCCCGTCACTCGCGCCACTTTCCGTTGGAAAGTTGGCCTTGTCACCGGAAGGTTCCGGTCTCCATCCATTTAAGTACAGGCCGCAGCGGCAAGATCCAGATTGTGCCTGCAATCAGGTAAAAAACCGTCTGGATCAGAATGTGCCAATCGCCAATCACGCCGGACAGGCTGGCAATGGCCACCGCCCAAATCGTCAGATAAGCGAGAATGCCGAGCATGCCGACGGGCTTTCGCCAACTTGGGGTGTCCATCATCTTTCCTTCGCGCATCTGCTGGTTTCCGGGATGATCCATTCGGCTTCAGTCAGGATGGCGTCAAGCGGCATATCCCAAGGGTCAGCCGGGAGATTTTCAAACTCCTGAAGCGACCAAGCAATGCCAATGCGCAGCGGGGCGCTTTCACGTGCAAGGGCGCGATCATAATAGCCCGCACCTTGCCCCAGCCGCGTGCCCTGCCGGTCAAAGCCGAGCAAAGGCATCAAGACGATGTCGGGGACGACTTGATCCGCCGTTGAGAGGGGCTGAAGGAATTTGTCGGCAGCCATGTCGAGCGGTGCGGCGTCTGACCAGCTGCGAAACAACATGTCCTGCCCTTGCGCGCCAATCCAAGGTAGGGCCAGTGCTGAGCCACGGCCTTCTAAGTCCGTTAGAAGCTGCGAAATGTCTGCCTCGCTGGCCATGGCACAATAGCCAGCGACGCACATTTGGGGCGAGAGCAACGCCAAAAGCTCTGACATGTGTGGAGCGTGGGTTGGAAATAGCGCATAGCCACGATCCGCCACAAATTGCTTCCGCCGGGCACGCGCCAATCGACGCAGCTCTGTTTTTGTCATGGCCGTCATAGGTTGGCGGACCCACCATGGCCGTTTGCCGGAATATCCTCTGACGCCAAGTACGTCAGGTGGGGACCATGTACCACAGGCCAGGGCCTGAGCAGGGACAGCCTCCATGGATGTTGAATCGCCTCAGGGATGTTCTCATCAGCGCGCACCGGGCAGTATCCGCCGCACTTCATATAGGGGGTTTAGCCCCGTTGCTCAAGGCGCGTGGCGAGGGATTCCAGTCGCGTGGCAATATCTTCCATCAAGGCCACGCTTTGCGCGTCATTGGCGGAGGGTGGATTGCCTTGCTGCGGCGGGGTGGCCGGAACGCCGCCCTTGCGTCGGGCTTCATCCAATTCATCCGCTAAGAAAAGCGATGCGAAAAGCAACTGACGCACTTCATTGACGCCGCCGACCGCTTTTTTTGCTTGCTGCGCTTTGCTGTCAACCAAAGTCGCGATGTTGACGAGATGGGCTTCTTCGCCATCGCGACAAGCGACGGAATAGGAGTTTCCGCCAATGATCAGATCCACCTTCGCCATTAGCTTCGCGCCCCCGCAGATGCGCGTGCTAGGACGGCATCGAGCGCCGATAAGGCAATTGTTGCCTCTTCCTTCAGCTTCGCATGTCGCTCTTGGAGAACCGCCAGTTCGGCGACGCTGGTGTTATCGAGTTCGGCGTCGGGCAGCCGCCGTCCTGCGACCTGTTCAATTCGGTCGAGCGCAGCGGCAATTCGGCCCAAGGCGGTGTTAAGACGTTGATCAGACATGAGACACGATTACCACGCCCGCAAAGAGCCGCAAGCAAAATGCCGCAGCCTTGGTTGACCATCGCATTGGGGAACGACAATAGACCCACAGAGTCGCGCCTGCGAGTCGTTCTGCAAGGCCCACAAAAAAGGACTATCATGACTGTTGAAACACAGCAGCTCGCCAACGCAATTCGGGCTTTGTCGATGGATGCGGTTCAGGCCGCAAATTCTGGTCACCCCGGCATGCCAATGGGGATGGCCGATGTTGCAACGGTTTTGGTCACAGAATTTATGAAGTTTGATCCGAAAGCTCCGAAATGGGCAGATCGGGATCGCTTCGTGCTGTCGGCCGGCCACGGCTCGATGCTCGCCTATTCAACGCTGTTTTTGGCTGGCTATGCCCGCCCGACGATGGACGATATTCGTAACTTTCGTCAGCTGCACAGCCCATGTGCTGGGCATCCCGAAAATATTGAGCTGGACGGCATCGAATCAACAACTGGCCCGCTGGGTCAGGGTTTGGCCATGGCCGTCGGCATGGCCATGGCGGAGCGGCATCTGAATGCCGTTTATGGCAATGATTTGGTCGATCACCGCACTTGGGTCATCGCGGGCGATGGCTGCTTGATGGAAGGCATCAACCACGAAGCCATCGGCCTTGCCGGGCATCTTGGGCTTGGCAATCTGATTGTGCTTTGGGATGATAACCGCATCACCATTGACGGCAATACAGATTTGTCGACCAGCGAAGATGTGCCCGCGCGCTATCGTGCGACCGGCTGGCACACCGAATCGTGTGACGGACATGATTTTGCGGATATCCGGCGCGCTATCACATCCGCGCTCGCCGATGGTCGCCCGTCGCTCATTGCGTGCCGCACGCTGATCGGGAAGGGTTCTCCCAATAAGCAAGGGACATCGGGTGTTCACGGCTCGGCCTTGGGTGCAGATGAAGTTGTGGCGACGCGCGCGGAACTTGGCTGGACGGCAGCGCCTTTCGAAATTCCAGCGGATATCCTGGAAAGCTGGCGCGCGCTCTGCACACGCGGTGCGTCTGTTCATGCAGCATGGGCCACGCGTCTTGCTGCAAGTGCACAGGCTGCAGAATTTACTGCGCAGATGTCGGGCGACATTCAGCCGACAGCCGCTTTGCAGGAGTACCTGAAGGGTCTGGCGGAAACAAAACCCAAGGTCGCGACCCGGAAATCCAGCGAAATGGCGCTGGAAGTCCTGACTGCCGCCATTCCTGCCATGGTCGGCGGTTCGGCGGATTTGACTGGGTCGAACAATACTAAGACGAAGGCCACCACGCCCTTTGGTCGCGCCGACTATAGCGGGCGTTATGTCTATTACGGCATTCGTGAATTTGGCATGGCCGCCGCGATGAACGGCATGGCGCTCCATGGCGGCATCATTCCTTATGGCGGCACCTTCCTTGTCTTTTCGGATTATTGCCGCAACGCGATCCGCTTGTCCGCCATTCAGGAGCAGCGGGTTGTCTATGTGATGACGCATGACAGCATCGGTCTTGGCGAAGATGGGCCGACGCACCAGCCTGTTGAACATGTCATGAGCCTGCGCACCATCCCCAATGTTGCCGTGTTCCGCCCGGCGGATGCCGTCGAAACGGCTGAATGCTGGGCCTTGGCGTTGGAGCGGACGCATGGCCCCTCGGTCCTTGCCCTGTCGCGCCAGAATCTGCCTGCAATTCGCTTTGACGTATCGAAAAACCTTTGCGCCAAGGGCGGCTATCGCCTGAAGGGGGCAGAAAATGGCCGCCGCGTAATTCTAATCGCCACAGGTTCGGAAGTTGAAATCGCGCTGGCCACTGCCACCGCCCTTGAGGCGCAAGGCATTGGCGCGGATGTCGTCTCCATGCCCTGCACCGAGTTATTCGATGCGCAGGATGCGGCCTATAAGACGGGGCTTCTGCCGCGCGATGCCCTGATCGTGTCGATCGAGGCGGGCGTGACGCTGGGCTGGGAACGCTATACGGGCCTTGATGGCTTGAACATTGGTATTGACCGCTTTGGTGCGTCGGCACCGGCCGAGGCACTTTATGATTATTTCGGCCTGACGGCTGAGAAAATTCTTCCCAAAATTCTCGACAAATTGTCCAACTAAAAGGAGTTAAAACCATGGCGAAAGTTGCCATTAACGGTTTCGGCCGCATCGGACGCAACGTTGCGCGGGCCATCCTTGAGCGGCCGGATTGCGGCCTTGAACTGGTCTCGATCAACGATCTGGCGGATGCCAAGTCCAACGCCTTTTTGTTCAAGCGGGACTCTGTCCATGGCGCATTCCATGGAACGGTTGAGGTTGATGGCAATGACCTCATCATCAATGGCAAGCGCATTGCTGTCACGGCAGAGCGGGATCCGGCGAACCTGCCGCATGCAGCACAAGGCGTGGATATTGCCCTTGAATGCACGGGGTTCTTTGCCGACAAGGAAAGCGCGTCCAAGCATCTGACGGCGGGTGCCAAGCGCGTCCTG
>CAMAQU010000174.1 GCA_945860425.1 Sphingomonas paucimobilis | reverse complement strand
GTCTTTCTTGGGTCGTGGCACGGGCAGCTTCAGGCCATCGTCCGTTATCCAATCGAGATCACGGCTGCGCTTATTATCTGGATCTGCCGTTGCATCAGCCAGCACAACAATCGGGGCCTGCAAGCCTTTTGACCCGTGCACCGTCATCACCCGAACCGCATTTTCGGGCTTAGAGGGGTCGCGCTTAATCTCGACATCGCCCCGCGAAAACCAATCAAGGAAGAGTTGGAGGGAGGGGGTGCGTGTCATTTCAAATTGCAAGGCAGCGTTCAGAAGTTCCTCAATTGGGTCCCGCGCTTCCTCGCCCAATCGCGCAATCAGCTTCTCCCGACCCTGAATCGGGCCAGACAATATGGCTTCCAAAAAGCTGTACGGCGTCACCCGATCCGCCATGTCGAGCAACTGATAGAGCGGATCTAGAGCCGCGCGATCCAAGGTTTCCCGCAGATGCGCCCATAGGCCCCGGCGGCGCCCGGCGGCATGGGTCAGCAGATCGTCCTGCGACCAACCGATCAAGGGGGAGACAAGCAGGCTCGCCAGCGTCAGATCATCGCTCGGTTGCAGCACGAAGCGGACACAGGCCATCAAATCCTGCACCGCAATTGGGGCGGCCAGCCGCAATCGATCCACCCCTGCCACCGGCACTTGCTCTTCATACAGACGGGAGACGATCAGCCGCGCCAAATCAGATCGACTGCGCAGCAGGATCATCACATCGCCCGGTTCCGCCGGACGACCTTGCGTATCGAGATGCAGCCCGCCCGTTGTCCAATGGCGGACCTTTTTCGCAAGGGCGCTGGCCCAATTTAGCTCGGAAGCGGAGAACCAATCCTCTTCGGCGTCCCCATCGGCATCGGTATCGATATCCCCCTCGGCATCGGCATCGCTGTGGATGAAGGGGAAAAGCTCGACATGGCCAGAGCCTTGGCGCGCGCTCTTATGCAGGTCCGGCTTGACCGATAGGCCCATGGTTTCATGGCCAAGATCGGCAATGACGGCATCCACGGCATCCAATATGGGCTGGCTGGATCGAAAGGATTGGCTGATCGTGAGCGGCTGAAATTCAAGCTCTGCGGCTTCGACCTGATCCCGGAAGAATCCTCCTGCGCCTTCAAACTGCTCCGGGTCGGTGCCCTGAAAGCCAAAAATCGCTTGCTTGAAATCCCCAACCGCAAAGACGGTGCGCATACGATCCGCCTTGGCCCCGGCGCCTGCAAAAAACTCCTCCGTGAGTGCCTTTACAATATCCCATTGGGCAGCGTTCGTATCTTGTGCCTCATCCACCAAGATGTGGTCGACTGACTGATCCAGCTTATAGCGGATCCAATCACCAATGCCCGGCTGCTGGAGCAGGCGGACGGTCGCGCGGATCATATCGTTGAAATCCACGGCCCCTGCCGCGCGCTTCGCATCGGCATAAGCGCGCGCATAATCTTGACCCAGCATAAGGGCAGCAGAGAGCCGCCGCGCTGTATCGTCAAGGCGCAGCAATTCACGCAATTGCAAGAAATGCGCATGGATCGGGCGGACAAGATCAAGATAGTCGGCATTTTTGGGAATCCAGCCCGAATTCTCCCGCACCACGCCCTCGTCATTTGACCAGGCCTTGAGCAAATCGCCCAGACTTGCCATCCGCTCCGCAACGTCGCGCGCGCGCCAATCGGTGATCCGTTGCCCAAGGCCTTGCAGGCGGGGGCCCGGCGCTGAGACAAACATGTTTTGGATTGCTTGAAGCGCCGCCAGATCAAAGCCAGCATCCGCGCAGTCCGCCCGCGCCTTGGCCTGCACATCAAAATCCCCAAGCCCCAGCCAACGGCGCACGCGCGCCTCTGCTCCGGGGCCGAGATCCTCCATCACATCGGGCGCATAGGCACAGCGCTTCAGGAGGTTCCGGGTCGCCTCTTCGCCAAGTGTCCGGGCGAGGAACTGCATGCGGTCCAGCACGCCCGCGCGTCCTTCCTGCTCGGCCTGGGCAACAAGATCGGCAAGGGCTTCATTCTGCAACTGCCCCTCTTCGCGCCCTTCAATGGGACGAAAGCCAACGGGGAGGCTGGCTTCAGTGGGGAAAGCCGCCAACAAGGTCTGGGCAAAGCTATGGATTGTCTGAATACGAAGACCGCCGCCGCGCGCGTCGAGAACTTTGGCAAAAAGCTGCCGCGCGCTGGCGATCTGTTCATAATCCAGATGGCGTTCGCACAGATTGAACAAATCCTTGCGCAAATCTGTCAGGGGCAGCGTCACCCAAGCCCCCAGCCGCTCATGAACACGGTCGGCCATTTCCGCTGCACCCGCCTTGGTGAAGGTGAGGCATAGGATCGATTCCGGGTCAGCCCCATTCAGCAACAGGCGCAGCACGCGCGCGGTTAAAACCTGCGTCTTGCCCGCCCCCGCCGATGCCGACAGCCAGACCTGCGCATCCGGCCGCGAAGCTATGGCCTGATTGCCCTCCATGCGGGGCAAAAGGGTAAAGGCCCGGCGCTTAGGCATCGCGGCCCTGCCATTCTTCCAGCCGCATCAGATGGTCATAATCGCTGCGGGCATAATCGGGATTCAGCTTGGCGGTAAAAGGTTCTCGGCCCGACAGCCATTTGGCAGCCGCTTCCTTAAACTTGATAACCATTGTCTCGACGAAAATGTCAGGCGGTATCTTGTTGCCGCTATTTCCTGCGGGCGTAGAGATCTTGCCGGGCTTGCCCCCTTCCCGTTGGAAGGACCAATATTCAAAGGCGTCTGCGTCGCCCTGCACGCCGTCAAATCCGCCCTGTTCGGCAATAAACGCCAACAGCCCCAATTGCAGCGCAAATCCTTCCGCCACCTGACGATCTTTGGGAGCCTTGCCGGTCTTATAGTCGACAATGCCAAGGCCTGTGTCCGTCCGGTCAATCCGGTCTGCCCGACCATGAAGCAAAATGCCGTCGCAAGTGGCCTCGCCGGAAATTTCGCTCGCAAGGGGCGTTCGGCCCTTGGCCTGCCGTTCTGCCACCTGCTGCTCAATCCATTCTGAGGCTTCAATCAGGCGCGGCAACCAGAGCGTGCGCACAACCGGATGCACCTCCGCCCCATCGAGCGCGTGGCGCATCCGCTCCGCCAAATGCGCAGGCGCATAGCGATCCTGCTTTGCCCAACTATCAAGCACAGCGTGGATCAGCGTGCCCTTCCAAGCCGGACCCGGTTCTGCATCAACAGGATCGAGCGGCGAGAGCTTCAGGATGGTCTTGGCATAAAAGGCATAGGGATCGGCCGCGAGGCGATCGACATCGGTGACGGAAATCTTCTTTGGCCGAAGATCAGCCGCAGGCACAGGCTCTGGCCGGGACGCGCGGTTTGGCAGGCCCTTGCCAGCATCCAGCGCGCGGGCGAGCAGATCATAACGAAGCGGCGGCTCGATCAGCCCACCTGCCATGGTTTCCAGCCGCAGCCAGAACCGCGACGCATTGGTCGGCCCGCTTATGTCGCGCTTGGACCGGGTCAGCAAAATGCGCGGCGCACCCAAGGCCCCCGCCAGATCATGGGCAGAAAGGCCAATGCGCCGTTCCAAACTCGGCAAGCCCAAAGCACGGCGCAACGGAGGCGCAAGCCAAGGATCGGGCGAGGGCAGCGCAGGCCAGACGCCTTCATTCAGGCCGCCAAGGATCATCAAATCGGCGGATTGCAGACGCGCCTCCAGCACGCCCCAAATGAACACGCGCGGATGGCCGCCACGCGCCGGGCGGCTGGTCACGCCATCAATTAACTGGCGGATGAGCAAGGGCAGGCTGGCAATATGGACCGCAGCAGGCCCGTCGCCGGACGCGCCTTCCAGCCCCGTGAACAAATCGGCCAGCGCCCGGCCCGCTTCACCCGCCCAGACCGTGTCTCCCGCCAAGGTCTCCAGCGCGACACGCAAAGCGGCAAGCAGTTCGGCCAGATCCGCCTTACCCGCAAAGGCGCTCTCAATGGGTTCGAGCAAGGGGCGCATCTTCTCCCACGCCTCCAGAGCCGTGGCGCGCAGTGTCGCTGTACGGGCCTCCCCGTCGCGCAGAAAAGCTGTAACGCCGGACAGGCCGGGCGCAGGGCGTGGCCCGCGAAGCGCCCGATCCAGCGCGCGCGCATCATCCAGCCAGTCGAGACGATCCCGCCCGCCCGCCACC
>CAMAQU010000173.1 GCA_945860425.1 Sphingomonas paucimobilis | reverse complement strand
CCAGAACCCGGCCTGCGCATCCCCAATATGCTGGATGCCGCAACCGATGGCGTGTTCAAGGCGATTTACATTCAGGGCGAGGATATTCTTCAGTCCGACCCCAACACCCATCATGTCGCCGCCGGGTTGGAGGCGATGGAATGCGTCATCGTGCATGACCTATTCCTCAATGAAACCGCCAATTACGCGCATATCTTCCTGCCCGGATCGACCTTCTTGGAAAAGAACGGCACCTTCACCAATGCAGAGCGCCGCATTCAGCCGGTGCGCAAGGTAATGAGCCCACTCAACGGGTTTGAAGATTGGGAAGTCACGCAAAAGCTGGCGCATGCGCTTGGTCTTGACTGGGACTATACCCATCCATCGCAGATCATGGACGAAGTGGCCCGCCTGACCCCCAGTTTTGCTGGCGTCAGCTTTGATCGGCTGGACGAAGAAGGCTCGCTCCAATGGCCCGTCAATGAAAGGGCGCCCAATGGATCGCCCATCATGCATATTGATGGCTTTGTGCGCGGCAAGGGCAAGTTCGTGGTGACAGATTATGTGCCCACTGATGAACGCACGGGGCCGCGCTTCCCCCTGTTGCTCACAACAGGCCGGATCCTCAGCCAATATAATGTGGGGGCGCAGACGCGCCGGACCGACAATGTCATCTGGCATGAAGAAGATGTGCTGGAAATCCACCCCGTCGATGCCGAGAACCATGGCGTCAAATCGGGCGATTGGGTGCGGCTTGCCAGTCGTGCCGGAGAAACCACCTTGCGCGCCAGCGTCACCGACCGCGTGGCGCCCGGGGTTGTCTACACCACCTTCCACCATCCGCTGACACAGGCCAATGTCGTCACCACCGACTATTCCGACTGGGCGACCAATTGCCCGGAATATAAGGTGACAGCGGTGCAAATTGCGCCCTCAAACGGGCCGACACAGTGGCAGGAAGATTATATGGACCTGCAACGCCGATCACGCCGCATAGCCCCTGCAGCGGAGGCTGCCGAATGACCACGATCGACAATCTGGTGCGCATGGCGAACCAGATCGCCACCAATTTGGCGTATGAGGGGGATCCAACGGCCGCGACGGCGGAGCATATTCAGCTGTTCTGGGATCCCCGGATGAAGAAGCTCATCTTCGACCATGGCGACGATGGGCTGAATCCGGTGGCAGCGGCCGCCATTGCGGCGCTAAAAACGGCGTCCTGACGACAGGCTCTGAGTCCTGCCCAGCAGGAGAAGCGTCGAACTTAGATTAATCCCCAGTCCTATCATTCCAAGCGAGCACCGCCCCAGGCAGCACGATTGCCGTTGTAAACATCAGCAGCATGTAATTTGTCATGACGCCAACCGACAACTCAAACTTGAACAGCTTGGCCATAAACTCCGGCACCAATCCGCCTAAGATCGTCATTAGGACGATATATTTGAAAGCCGAGAAATAAGCCCGATTGCGGTCCGCCAATTCGCGTTCATCGAGCATGGTATCCGGCGCATTTGCAAGCACCCCATAGGTGCAGACAAAGAAGATAATGCTCGTGATCATGCCCGTGATTGCGGCAAGGCCAACAATAAGCTCGATGCCGCTCACTTTGTGGGGCAGAAGCTTTCTATAACGGATTTATGTGAGATTCAAAAAGGGCCACGGAAAGCCTTTATGAACGCAATTCAAAATCTTGAAAAAATGAATTTCATCAAACGGAACATGGATGCCCATGATCAAATAGAAAAAATCGACCTCACCCGAAAGGGACTGAAAGTCATGCAGATTGGCTACCGGAAGCTTTTTAGCACTTTGGATCTCTCAGTAAACGCTTGATGGGTGCGATGTAAAAGCCCAATAACGCTTAATAAATAGATGGTGCCCCTGGCCGGACTCGAACCAGCACTCCGAAGGAACTCGATTTTGAGTCGAGCGCGTCTACCAATTTCACCACAGGGGCACTGATGTTGCTTAACCTAGCCTCTAGGATGAAGCAAGGCGACCAGGATGAAATGTAAATAAATCGAGAAATCTTATGCCAAAAAGATTGGCATTATTGGAGTTGCATTCCACGATCACGCGCCCCACACAGGTACAGGATGTGGCGGTCAATCTGGAAATCCCTGCTTCAGCGACCTTTGGTTCGGCTAATCCTGTTCGGCATTGGCGTCATCTGCCTTGTGCTTGCGCCGCTGCTATCGCCCTTGCCGGGACCGGGCGGAATCCTAGCCTTTGCCATTGGTCTTGGGCTTGTGCTGCAAACCTCTGCTTGGGCGCGTCGGCGCTATGTGCATTTTAAGCGCCGCTATCCGCGTCAGGGGCATTGGACAGATTGGGGACTACGCCGCGCCAGCTATAAACGGCGGCGCGCCCGCAAGAAACAGTCATCAGACGATTGACTCTTTCGGATGATCCCCCTAATCGCCCCTTCAACAGAGCCGCCCCTGTTTGGCGGCTTTTTCATTTTTGATTTTGTTTTGAGGGCATGAGCGATGAAGCGCACCTTCCAGCCGAGCAACCTTGTCAGGGCTCGTCGTCACGGTTTCCGGGCTCGCATGGCGACCGTAGGCGGCCGTGCAGTCATCCGGGCGCGTCGCGCCCGCGGCCGCAAGAAGCTTTCGGCCTGATCATCCTGAATAAGCGGTCAGACTTTCTGGCCGCCAATAATGGGAAACGGGCTGCCTCTGGCGGCCTCGTTTTGCTTGTCCGCGATCGGGCAGACGGCAATCAACAGATGCGGGTTGGCTTTACTGTCACAAAAAAGATCGGAAACGCGGTTATCCGAAATCGGATGAAACGCCGCTTTAGAGAAATTGCCAGAGCCGCTCTACCAGAACATGGCATCGAAGGGGCCGATCATGTCATTATTGGCCGGGCAAGCGGGGTCGAGCGTGACTTTTCCGCGCTTCAGAATGACCTGCACAGGGCCTTGCGGATGGTGGCGGGCTGAATGGCAAAGCTGCTGATTTTGCTAGCACGGATGTGGCAATGGGGCCCTTCTGCCATTTTACCACCCACATGCCGCCATCACCCCTCATGTTCGGCCTATGCAATTGAGGCATTGAGGCGCTATGGCGCTGTAAAAGGAAGCTGGCTTGCCCTGCGACGTATCCTGCGCTGCCACCCATGGGGCGGACAGGGTTATGATCCAGTGCCATGACCAATTTGGGGAACTGACTTGAACGAGAATCGTAACTTCGTGATCGCCATATTGCTGTCGGCCATCGTGCTGTTCGGCTGGACATTGCTTGGCGAACAGCTTTTCCCGCCATCAAAAGCCCCTGCCACGATGGCCGCCTCTGCTGGCAGCGCTGGAACATCTGGTGCGCCTGCTCAGGCCGCCGTCGCCAAACCAAGAGACGTGAAGGTCGCGCTGGCGGAAACGGGTCGCGTTCTTGTTGAGACGCCAAAAATCAAAGGCTCCATCAATTTGAAGGGCGCGCGCCTCGATGACCTCATCTTGCCGCGCCACACCATCAGCTTGGATAAGAATTCCGGGCCAGTGCGCATCCTCTCTCCCGCCGGGACGGAGCATAGCCAGTTCGCAGGCTTTGGCTGGACAGGAAGCGGGGCCAATCTGCCCAATGCCGACACGGTCTGGGCTACGAGCAGCGCCAAGCTGACCCCCCAGTCCCCCATCATGCTGAGCTGGGATAATGGCCAGGGCCAATTGTTCCAGATCAAGCTTTCGGTTGACGAAAACTATATGTTTTCGGCCGAACAGACCGTCACTAACAAGGGCGCAGGCCCTGTTGCCATTCGGCCCTATGGCTATATCAACCGCAGCTATGCGACGCTCGGAAAATCGAGCAGCCTCGCCGGACCAAGTCACGATGTGGACAGTTGGACAATCCATGTCGGCCCAATTGCGACCTTCGACAATGCGACCAATTATGAGGTGAACTATCCCGATCTTGATGAAGCAGGCGCCAATGGCTCCCGCTTTAAATCAACGGGTGGCTGGTTAGGCTTTGGCGATACCTATTGGCTGACAGCGCTCGCCCCGACACAGACAGCCAATATTGATGCTGGCTTCCGCAAGGATAATGGCACCTATCAGGCGGATTACGCGCTCGACTCTGTCATTGTCGCCCCGGGCCAGAGCAACACCGCCAAAACCCATTTCTTCGCAGGCGCCAAGGAAGTGCCGGTGC
>CAMAQU010000172.1 GCA_945860425.1 Sphingomonas paucimobilis | reverse complement strand
GAGAGCATGATTTCGACGGCTTTGGCGGTGGATGGTTCATCTTCAATAAGAAGGACCCGCATCATTCATACCCTCGCACGCACCGAATCATGCCAAATTGGCAATGACTAGCGTTACGTTAACCAAAATTTACTTAAAGAGGGAAGTCTCAAAATCTCAGTTACTTCGAAAAATGGCTTTTTTGCGTCAAAATCAACGCAAAAACACGAGGCCCATCGACATCCTTTCCTGCGATGTTAATGCCAATTTGGCTTAATAACGCCGCTCTTGAAAGATTTCCAGTTGCCATTTTGCTTTGGCCATCGCGCTTTTACTTTTTTCCGCCCAGTAACGGCTTGAGATAGCTGCCTGTATAGCTGCGCGGGTGATCCGCAATGGCTTCCGGCGTCCCTTCGCCAATAATCTCTCCGCCTTTAATGCCACCTTCTGGGCCAAGATCGATGATCCAGTCGGCCGTCTTGATGACATCCAGATTATGTTCGATCACGACGACGCTATTCCCCTGATCGACCAGAGCATGGAGCACCTCAAGCAGCTTGCGGACGTCTTCAAAATGGAGGCCTGTCGTCGGCTCATCGAGAATGTAGAGCGTGTTGCCCGTGGCCCGTCGGCTGAGTTCCTTGGCCAGCTTAACGCGTTGTGCTTCGCCGCCAGACAGGGTGGTTGCCTGTTGACCGACCTTCACATAGCCAAGCCCAACTTCGGCCAGCATCGCCATTTTGTCCCGAATGGGCGGCACGGCCTTGAAGAATTCCACAGCGTCTTCCACCGTCATGTCGAGCACATCGGCAATGGAATGCCCCTTGAACTTCACCTCCAAGGTTTCCCGATTATAGCGTGCGCCTTTGCAATCTTCGCAGGTCACATAGACGTCGGGCAGAAAATGCATCTCAATCTTAATGACGCCGTCGCCCTGGCAGGCTTCGCACCGACCGCCCTTGACGTTGAAGGAAAAGCGCCCCGGCTTATAGCCGCGTGCCTGCGCCTCTGGCAGGCCGGCAAACCAATCTCGAATATTGGTGAACGCGCCCGTATAGGTCGCCGGATTTGATCGTGGGGTGCGACCAATGGGGGATTGGTCAATATCGATGACTTTGTCGAGGAACTGGAGGCCTTCGATCTTGTCATGCTTTCCCGCGACCACTCTCGCCCCGTTAAATGTCCGCGCGGCGGCCGCATACAGGGTGTCGATAGTGAAGCTGGATTTGCCCGATCCAGACACACCCGTGACGCAGGTGAAGGTGCCAAGCGGGATGGAGGCGGAGACATTGCGCAGGTTATTCTCGCGCGCGCCTTTGACGATCAGTTTCTTGCCGGTCCCTTTGCGCCGCTTTGCGGGCACGGGGATGGCGCGACGCCCAGTCAGATAATCGGCCGTCAAACTTCCTTCGGCGGCCTCAATATCGGCAAGGCTCCCTTGCGCTACAATCTGGCCGCCATGAACGCCCGCACCCGGCCCCATATCGATGATATAGTCGGCATGGCGAATGGCATCCTCGTCATGCTCCACGACGATCACCGTATTGCCCAAATCGCGCAGCCTCTGCAGTGTTGCGAGCAGCATATCATTATCGCGCTGATGCAAGCCGATTGAGGGTTCATCGAGCACATAAAGAACGCCCGACAGGCCCGACCCGATTTGGGAGGCGAGGCGGATCCGCTGGCTCTCACCTCCAGATAAGGTGCCCGATGTGCGGCTGAGGTTCAGGTAATCAAGGCCAACATTGTTGAGGAAGCCCAACCGCTCATTAATCTCTTTCAGGATGGCGCGCGCAATTTGCTGCTGCTGCGGGCCGAGCTTGGCCTCCAACGCGCCGAACCACTCAACCGCATCGACCACCGACAATTGGGTGGCCGTGCTGATCGTGGTGTCGGCGATTTTGACACACAGCGCCTCAGGCTTGAGACGTGCGCCTTGGCAGGCTTCGCATGGGGCCGAACTTTGATATTTCGCCAATTCTTCGCGCATCCAGGCGCTGTCGGTCTGGATCAGGCGTCGATTGAGATTGCCGATCACGCCATGGAAATGTTTGTGCGCATCATAGGTTTTGCGACCATCCTGAAAGGTGAGGCGGATAATCTCCAGGCCTGCGCCATTGAGGAGGATGTCGCGTACGTCTGCGGGTAGATCTTTCCAAGGTGTCTCTAGGCTGAAGTCAAAATGCCGCGCGAGGGAGCTGAGCACCTGCATATAATAGGGGCTGGGCGGGTTGGATTTCGCCCACGGAACAATCGCACCGTTTTTGATCGATAGGGTTTCATTGGGGACGATCAGTTCCGGATCGAAGGAGAGCTTCTCCCCCAAGCCATCGCATGTCGGGCACGCCCCTTGCGGCGCGTTGAAGGAAAAGAGGCGCGGCTCAATTTCAGAAATGGTGAAGCCTGAAACGGGGCAAGCAAATTTCTCTGAAAAGACGATGCGGCCCGGCGGGGCGTGGTCGCCCAGCACATCTTTAGATGCAGGGGCATCCTCTGGCGCGTCGGCAGGATCGACAAAGGCCAGCCCGTCGGCCAGCTTCAGCGCGGTTTCAAAGCTGTCGGCCAGACGGGTTTCAATCCCCTCGCGCACGACGATGCGATCAACCACTACCTCGATGTCGTGCTTGAACTTCTTATCAAGGGCAGGGGCCTCATCAATATCGTGAAATGCGCCATCAATGCGCACGCGGGTGAAGCCCGCCTTTTGCCACTCCGCCAGCTCCTTACGATATTCGCCCTTGCGGCCCCGCACGACGGGTGCGAGCAGATAAAGGCGTGTTCCCTCTGGCAAAGCGGCCACGCGATCTACCATCTGGCTGACGGTTTGGGCTGAAATGGGAAGGCCCGTTGCCGGGGAATAGGGAATGCCAACACGCGCCCAGAGCAGACGCATATAATCATAAATCTCGGTCACCGTTGCGACGGTGGAGCGCGGATTTCTGCTGGTTGTCTTCTGCTCAATGCTGATGGCGGGTGACAGGCCCTCTATGTGATCCACATCGGGCTTTTGCATCATTTCCAGAAACTGACGCGCATAAGCAGACAGCGACTCTACATAGCGCCGCTGCCCTTCGGCATAGATGGTGTCAAAAGCAAGGCTCGACTTGCCCGAACCGGACAGTCCCGTGATCACGGTCAGCGTATCGCGCGGAATATCAACATCGACGCCCTTGAGATTATGTTCCCGGGCGCCCCGAACTTTAATGTGAGTCAGCATGCGGCCCGTCTTCCACATGTGGTCAGGCGGGGCAAGTGTCCGATAGACCACATGCCGCATGAAGCCGGCAGCGCGGCTTTGTGTAAAAGCTGGTTCCAATCAGACATTATCCTCCCTAAAGGCGCTGAGAAGAGCGAATTTGTGGAGCGTAAACATGGCGGAAGCGTTGCGGGTAGCATTGGCAGGTCTGGGAACAGTTGGCGCGGGCGTCGTCAAGCTGATCGATGCCAATCGTAGCCTGATTGAACGCCGCGCTGGTCGCCCGATTGAGGTTGTTGCCGTGTCCGCCCGCGACCGGACGCGCGATCGCGGCATTAATCTCTCTCGCTTCCAATGGGTGGATGACACGGCCGCCCTTGCTCAGTTGGACGGCGTTGATGTCATCGTGGAGCTGATTGGCGGGTCAGATGGCCCGGCGCTTGTGCTTGCACGCAAAACCATTGCCAATGGCCGCGCTTTTGTGACCGCCAATAAGGCCATGATTGCGCATCATGGCTTGGAACTCGCCGAAGCCGCCGAGCGCGCCAATGTTGCGTTGAAATATGAAGCTGCTGTCGCCGGGGGCATCCCGGTTATCAAAGGTCTGCGCGAAGGGGCTGCCGCCAACGAGATTTCTGGCGTGTTCGGCATCCTGAACGGCACCTGCAACTATATCTTGTCGACGATGGAGAGTGCAGGCCGGGACTTTGCCGATGTCCTCTCCGAAGCGCAGGCGCTCGGCTATGCAGAGTCTGACCCAAGCTTTGACATTGATGGCGTGGATGCAGCGCATAAGCTTTCTATTCTCGCAAGCCTTGCCTTTGGCACGGCGATTGATTTTGACGGCGTGGATGTGCGCGGCATTCGGCACGTCATTGCCGCCGACATTTTGGAGGCGCAGGCGCTGGGCCATCGCATTCGCTTGGTCGGGATGGCAGAGGCCAATGAGGCTGGTTTGTTCCAGCGCGTTCAACCCTGTCTCGTGCCTCTGGCGCATCCTCTGGCGAAT
>CAMAQU010000171.1 GCA_945860425.1 Sphingomonas paucimobilis | reverse complement strand
CAATATGATTTTTGCGGCAGACTCCCCGCAGGTGGTTGCTGTTCTTGATTGGGAATTATCAACGCTGGGTGATCCGCTGGCCGACTTTACCTATGTCGCCATGGCGTGGGTGACGGATAATGCCGGCCGATCCGGCGTGCAGGATTTGGATCGCAAGGCCTTGGGCATTCCCGAACTTGACGAAGCGGTTGCGCGTTATTGCCAAGCAGCGGGGCGCGACGGCGTTCCCGACATGAATTGGTATTTTGCCTATAATTTCTTCCGCCTCGCCGGGATTATTCAGGGCATTAAGAAGCGCGTCATCGACGGCACGGCCAATTCCGCCCATGCCAAGGAAATGTCTGAACGCGTCAGCCCGCTTGCAGAAGCCGCCTGGGCCTTTGCGGTCAAGGCAGGCGCCTGACCCAGAAATGGCCTGAACCAAAAAAGGCCTATAAAAGGAGAAGAGAATGTCGCTGTTCGACATGACGGGCCAAGTGGCCTTGATCACCGGATCATCCCGCGGAATTGGCAAAGCCATTGCCGAAGAAATGGCGCTCCATGGGGCCAAGGTCGTTATCTCCAGCCGTAAGCAGGATGCCTGCGACGCCGTGGCTGCTGAGATTAATGCGCGCCACGGGGCTGGCACGGCCATTGCTGTTGCTGCCAACATCTCCTCCAAAGAGGGGCTTCAGCATCTTGTCGATGAAACGCGCCGCGCCTTTGGCAAGATCACAGCTCTTGTCTGCAATGCGGCTTCTAATCCCTATTATGGCCCGTCGGCGGGCATTGCGGATGATCAATTCCGCAAGATCATGGACAATAATATTTTGTCGAACCATTGGCTGATCCACATGGTCGCGCCCGAGATGACGGCCCGTGGCGAAGGCTCGATCACCATCATTTCCTCCATTGGCGGCCTGAAAGGCTCCACGGTCATTGGGGCCTATTGCATCTCCAAAGCGGCGGACATGCAGATGGCGCGTAATTTGGCGGACGAATTCGGGCCCCAAGGTGTCCGCGTCAATTGCATCGCCCCCGGCCTTATCCGCACAGATTTCGCCCGGGCGCTCTGGGAAAATCCAGATACGCTGGCCCGCTCGACTGCCCGGTCGCCGCTGCGCCGCATTGGCGAACCAGAAGAAATTGCGGGTGCCGCCGTCTTCCTCGCCTCACGCGCGGGCGGATTCACCACCGGCCAGACCTTTGTCATTGATGGCGGCCAGACGATCAGCGGCAGCTGACCCCAAATTATAGGAGACGAGATATGGGTGCATTGGACGGCAAAATTGCCATTATCACAGGGGCTGGATCCGGTATTGGCCGCGCCTCTGCCCTGCGCTTTGCAGCAGAGGGCGCAAAGCTTGTTCTGGGGGACAAGACGGAAGCGGTGATGGACACGGCAAAGATGGTGAAGGACGCAGGCGGCACGGCCATCGCGCTTCAGATTGATGCCGGTGTAGAAGCAGATGTTGAAAAGCTGGTCGCCACCGCCAAATCAGAATTTGGCGGGCTGCACATTGCCTTTGCCAATGCGGGCGTGTCCGGCGGCATGGCGGGGATTTTTGATCTGACTACGGCTGAATGGACAGAGCTTTTGCGCGTCAACCTCATCGGCCCTTGGTTGATGGTGAAGCATGCTGGTCGTGCCATGATGGATGCGGGCCAAGGCGGTTCCATCATCCTCACCGCCAGCGTCGCGGGCATTCGCTCTGGTGCAGGTGGCCCAGCTTATTCAGCCTCCAAGGCGGGCGTCATCAACTTGGCGCAAGTCTCTGCCCAGCAAATGTCGGAAACGGGTGTGCGCGTAAACGCCATTTGCCCCGGCCTCACGGAAACGGGCATGACCAAGCCAACCTTTGATTATGCCCGTGAAAAAGAGGTTATGCACAAGGTCGGCCGTTTGAACCCGCTGCGCCGGGCCGCTCAACCAAGCGAACTCGCCAATGTTGCACTGTTCCTTGCCTCTGATCAGGCCAGCTATGTTAATGGACAGGCCATTGCCGTTGATGGTGGCCTCTCCTCTTCCCACCCGGTCACGCGTCAGCTGACTGGCCAGACGGCGGTATAATATGCTCCAAGTATCCAACCCCGCAGATCTTGGCCTTTTGCCCGACCGGCTTGAGCGGATCGGCGCATTCATTCAGCGCAAATATATCGTTACCGGCCTGTTGCCGCATGGCGCCCTGCTCATTGGTCGTGGGGATGAAATCGCCCATGTCTGGACATCTGGTGTGGAACAGGATGCCATCTTCCGCATCGCCTCCATGACAAAGCCGGTCACCTCAATTGCGCTGATGCAGTTGGTGGAACAGGGGCTGATCTCCCTGCTGGACCCCGTAACCGATTATATTCCCGAATTTGCGTCGCTTGGCGTCTATGTCGGCGGTGGGGGCGTGACACCCTTTGTCACACGCACGCCCGCATCCCCCGTGCGCGTGATTGATCTGCTGCGTCATACAGCGGGCTTCACCTATAGCTTTCAAGATATTGGCTATATCGACGCCGCCTATCGCAAAACCGACGTCGAAAATTGGTCCAAATTCGATAATGATGACGTCATCGGCCTGTTGAAAGACCTGCCGCTGGAATTTGATCCCGGCACGGCTTGGAATTATTCCATCGCAACCGACATTGTGGGCATCATCGTGTCGCGCGTCTCCGGCCTGTCGCTGGGGGATTATTTCCAAAAGCATATTTTTGGCCCGCTGGGCATGGTCGATACCTTCTTCATGGTGCCCAAGGATAAGGCCCATCGCCTGCCACCCGCCTATGTCTATCACCCCGTCGAAAAGATGAAGCCGTTCGACAAGGCGGGCGAAGAAAGCGGCTGGGCGCGGCATCGCAAATTCCAATCCGGGGGCGGTGGTCTTGCCTCGACCCTTTCCGATTATCACCGGTTCTGCCGGATGCTGCTCAATGGCGGTGCGCTTGATGGCGTGCAGATTATCAGCCCAAAGACGCTGGAGCTGATGACGGCCAACCATTTGCCGGGTGGCGGGGATTTGATCCAGCATTCAAAGGCTTTGTTCAGCGAAGCCGAAAATGGCGGCATTGGCTTTGGCCTGGGCTTTGCCTGCAATATCGATCCTGCCGCAACCGCTTTGGCGGGATCAAAGGGAGAGTTTTTCTGGGGCGGCATGTTCTCAACGGCATTCCTCGTCGATCCTGTCGAGCATATGACGATGGTGTTTATGACCCAATTAATGCCGTCCACCACCTACCCACTGCGTCGGGAAATCCGATCAATGATGTACGCGGCCTTCGCCGCTTAGCAAATATCCCCCTCCCGCCTGCGAGAGGGGAGCAGAAAGGAAGAAAAATGCAGTCCGTAACCACCGAACGTCATGGCGACGTCCTTGTCATTCTCGTCAACAATCCGCCGGTCAATGCACTCAGCTGGCATGTCCGTCAGGGTCTGAAGGATGGCATTGAAGAAGCACTGGCCGATGATGCGATCAAGGCCGTCGTGCTGCGATGTGCGGGCCAGACCTTTATCGCAGGCGCCGACATCACCGAATTCAGCAAACCGCCCCAAGGCCCGGATTTCAACGAAGTGCTCAACACGATTGAACTGGCTGGCAAGCCCGTGATCGCGGCCATCCATGGAACAGCGCTGGGCGGCGGGCTCGAAACCGCGCTCGTCTGTCATTATCGCATCGCCGTCCCGTCCGCGATGCTCGGCGTGCCGGAAGTCAAGCTTGGCCTGCTCCCCGGCGCTGGCGGCACACAGCGCCTGCCGCGTATCGTCGGTGTCGAAGTTGCAGCGACCATGGTCTCGTCGGGCGATCCCCTGCCCGCATCCAAGGCGAAAGAACTTGGCCTTGTTGACGCACTGGCGGGTGAAGCAACGCTTGCAGAAGACGCTGTTGCCTTTGCGCGTGAGATGATTGCCCAAGGCCCGCGCCCGACGCGCGATCGGCCGATCAAGGGCGATATTGCGGTTATTGAACAGCTGAAGGCCGCCAATGCCCGCAAGTGGAAAGGATTTGACGCGCCCTATGCCAACCTTGCTTGCGTAGAAGCGGCGACCCGCCTTCCCTTTGCAGAAGGCATGGTCTTTGAGCGGACGGAATTCGGCAAGCTGATGATGGGCAGCCAATCTGCCGCACAGCGCCACATGTTCTTTGCCGAACGACAGGCCGCCAAAATTGATGGCCTGCCAAAAGACATGCAACTGCGCGACATCAAGAAAGTCGGTGTCATCGGCGCCGGCACCATGGGCGGCGGCA
>CAMAQU010000170.1 GCA_945860425.1 Sphingomonas paucimobilis | reverse complement strand
ACGGATTGGTGGAAAGCATGTGTTACAGCCCCTGGTTGCGCCCGACACTGCGCCTATAGGCAGGTGACATGGATTTGTCATTCCCGTGTTTGTGCGAAATCGGCTTTTCTTTCCAATGGCTGTGGGTCAATGATGGCTTTGAGAGTTGCCGAGAGCAGGGGATGACTATGGATCGTGAGACAGGCCTTGTTCTGGATCCAAAATTTGACGCAAATGGATTGATCACCGCCGTGTGTACCGATGCGGACACGGGCGAGGTGTTGATGCTGGCACATATGAATTCTGAGGCGCTGGAGATAACGCTGAAGACAGGAAAGGCGACGTTTTGGTCACGCAGTCGTCAGGCGCTTTGGGTGAAGGGTGAAAGCAGCGGCAATTACCTGCATCTGGTTGAAGCCCGGATTGATTGTGATCAGGATGCCATTTGGTTGAAATGCCGTCCAGATGGCCCTGCTTGCCATACGGGTGCCAACAGCTGTTTTTTCCGAATTGTCGATGGATCGGCGCTGCGGCCCTGTTGATCTTTACGTTCACGTAAAGTAAAGCGCTTTCATGTCGAGTGCCACTGTTGACATCGCCGATCCGCGCGACCGCCATCAATATTCCATATCCGATCTTTCGGAGGAATTCGACGTGACGCCGCGCGCGCTTCGTTTTTATGAAGATGAAGGTCTTATTTCGCCGATCCGCCGGGGTTTAACGCGCGTTTACACAAAGCGGGATCGCGCCCGGTTGGCTTGGATTTTACGGGCGAAGCGGGTTGGCTTTAGCCTGACAGAGATCCGCGAGATGATCGATCTTTATGACATAGGCGATGGCCGCCAGACGCAACGTCAGGTAACGGTTGAAAAATGCGAAGACCGGATCGCACTTCTAAAGCGCCAGCGGGTCGATATCGACGCCCATATCGATGAATTATCGCGCTTTGTTGACGTCGTTAAAAATGCGAAACCCGGCCTCGACAGCTAGATTAAGCTTGTTTGGGAGTTAGATTGATGCCGCAATATGTTGCGCCTGTTCGTGATGTCCGTTTCGTGCTGGATCATGTTCTTCGCCTAGACAGATATTCAAATCTTCCCGGCTTTGAAAATGCAGCCCCTGAGGTGGTAAATGCCATTTTGGAAGAGGGCGGCAAGTTCATGGCGGAAGTGTTATTTCCGCTCAACCGGAGTGGCGATGAACAGGGCTGCACCCGTCATCCCGATGGCACGGTGACAACGCCCGCCGGTTTTCCAGAAGCCTATAAGGCCTATGCAGCCGCAGGATGGACAACGCTTGGCGCGCCAGAGGAGTTTGGCGGGCAGGGGCTTCCCCATGTGCTGAACATTGCCATGGAGGAATTTCAGGCCACGGCCAATCAGGCTTTTGCCATGTATCCGGGGCTTGCTGGAGCGGCCGTTTCTGCCATTTTGGTGGCGGGCAGCGCAGAGCAGAAGCAAACCTATGTGCCCAAAATCGTTGCTGGAGACTGGGCCGGCACGATGAACCTGACGGAGCCGCATTGCGGAACCGATCTTGGCCTCATCCACACGCGCGCCGAGCCTCAGACAGATGGCAGCTATAGCATTACGGGGACCAAGATTTTCATTTCAGGTGGGGATCAGGATCTGACCGACAATATCATCCACCTCGTTCTCGCCAAAACGCCCGGCGCGCCCGACAGCACAAAGGGCATTTCGCTCTTCATCGTGCCCAAATATCTGGTCAATGCTGACGGGTCTTTGGGAGAAAAGAATAAGGTCAGCGTTGGCTCCATCGAACATAAAATGGGCATTCGCGCCAGCGCGACCTGCGTTATGAATTATGATGGGGCCAAGGGCTTCCTCGTTGGGGAGGAGAATAAGGGCCTGGCGGGCATGTTTGTGATGATGAACATCGCACGTCTTGGTGTCGGTGTTCAGGGACTTGCCCAAGCGGAGGGCGCCTATCAGAACGCGGTTCAATATGCCAAGGATCGCCGTCAGGGGCGTTCTTTGACGGGCGTGAAAGATCCGCAGGAAAAGGCCGATACTTTGTTCGTCCACCCGGATATTCGCCGGATGTTGATGGAGGCAAAGGCCTTTACTGAAGGGATGCGCGCCTTTTGCCTTTGGGGCGGTATTCAGTCCGATCTCGTTCATAAGGCGCAAACTGCAGAAGAACGGCAGAATGCCGATGATCTGCTGTCGCTGCTGATGCCCGTCATTAAAGGCTATGGCACAGATAAGGGCTATGAAGTCTGCACCAATATGCAGCAGGTGCTGGGCGGTCACGGCTATGTCGAAGAATGGGGCATGAGCCAATATGTTCGCGATGCCCGCATTGCGATGATCTATGAAGGCGCAAATGGTATTCAGGCGCTCGATCTCGTGGGTCGCAAATTGCCAGCGCATGGCGGGCGGGCCATTCAACTCTTCTTTGGCCTTGTTGCGGAAGAAGTTGCAGCCGCAAAAGGCAACCCGGCTACGGCCAAGATTGCGGGTGCGCTAGAAGCGGCCCTGGGTGATCTTCAGGCGTCCACCATGTGGCTGATGGCCAATGCCATGATCAATCCGGACAATGCAGGTGCGGGTTCGGTTGCCTATATGCATATGACGGGTGTCGTCGCGCTGGGCCTGATGTGGTTGCGCATGGCCGTAGCGGCAGACGCTGCATTGCAGGCGGGATCAGACGACGGTGACTTTATGCAGGCCAAGCTGGTGACGGCGCGTTTCTATGCAGATCATGTGATGCCAGAAACAGTGTCGCTGCGTCGGAAGCTTGAGGCGGGATCAGAAACGATCATGGAACTTCCGATCGCTGCATTTTAATCTGGAAATAAGGAAAGGTGGGCAAGAAGAGGCCCGCTTTTTCCGAAACACGTGATCCCGATAATATATATTATGTTAAATACCGATTTATTAATAGCAGGGTTATGAGCGGCTCATGGGTTTAGGATCATTTCGTCGCCCTCAATCCGCCAGCCATTGAGTGACGACAGAAAGTTCATGCCCAATAAATTCGTATCACCCAAAGCGTCGGAGACGAGCACGGCCATGTCTTCGCGCTGAATTGTCTCAACAGCAAAGCTCTTGATACGTGCCCGCCGCATTTCAATCGTCCCATTCGCGGTTTGAACAAGCGCAGGAAAACCAATTGCGTTCAGATCTATACCAGCCTTTTGTGTGGCCTGAGCCGACATAGACGTCACCGTCGCGCCGCTATCCACCATGAAGCGCACAGGATTGCGATTGACGGACGCGGTCACCCAAAAATGGCCATCAGGCGACTTTGGAATGCGCACGCTGCCATCGGCCGACACGCTCGGTCTGGGCGACAAATTGGCAGAGACGCGATCCCAAACCCGCGCAAATTCGGCTCGATAGGAAAAAACGAGAAAGACAGCGGCAAAAATCAGCAGCCAAGACAACAACATGCGGGCCATTTGTGCGATGGGAAGTCGATGCGCCAAGAGGCTGGAGGTAATGAGTACAAGCAGCACAACCATATAGACGAGGCTGCCCATATCCTCCGTCATTGCGCCTGTGCCTTTGAAAACAAGGTGTAGAAGTTTGCACTTGTCTGTTGCGCTAAATCTTCGACGCTAACGACCCGAATTTCAGCCAAAAATCGTGCTGTGTCCGCGACAAATGACGGTTCGCAGCTTTTTCCACGATGCGGCACGGGCGCCAAAAAAGGTGAATCCGTCTCGATCAAAAGCCGGTCTGCGGGGATACGTGAAGCTGTTTCCCTTAGATCCGCCGCATTCTTGAACGTCACAATCCCAGAAATTGAGATAAAAAGTCCCAATTCCAGAGCGATATCTGCAAATTCTGAACTTGCGGTGAAGCAGTGGATGACGCCAGAATAGGCCCCCTTGCCCATTTCCTCGCGCAATATCTCCGCCGTGTCGGCCTCTGCATCGCGCGTGTGAACGATGAGAGGCAGGCCAGTCTCGCGAGCCGCTGTTATGTGCGTGCGAAAGCTATGGCGCTGCCGATCTCGGTCGCTGTGATCATAATAATAATCCAGACCCGTTTCCCCAATTCCCACGACTTTGGGGTGGGAAGCCGCCGCGACTAAGGTTGCTGTATCTGTATCGGGATGCGCATCGGCTTCATGCGGGTGGATGCCGACCGTCGCCCAGATACTGGGGCTTTTCTGGGCCGTTGCGATGATCGCATCCCATTCACTGTGGCGGGTTGAGATATTGAGCATTGCCGAAACGCCCGCTGCGCGCGCACGCGCCAGCACCGCATCCTGATCTTCGACCAGGCCCTTATAGTTCAGGTGGCAATGGCTA
>CAMAQU010000169.1 GCA_945860425.1 Sphingomonas paucimobilis | reverse complement strand
TCGGTGCGCGTGCCCAAGGGGTCACCCGGACGCCGGACAGAGACATTGACGTCCGCCCGCATTGATCCTTCTTCCATATTGCCGTCGCACGAGCCGACATAGCGCAAAATGGCGCGCAGCTTGCGCAGATAAGCCCCGGCTTCGGCGGGGGAGGCCATGTCGGGCCGCGACACAATTTCCATCAGCGCCACGCCCGATCTGTTGAGATCAACATAGGATCGGGTCGGATGCTGATCATGCATCAGCTTGCCGGCATCCTGCTCCACATGGATGCGTTCAACGCCGATCCGCTTGTCGCTGGCAATGCCGGCCTTTTCATCGGCCTCAATGTCCAAATGGCCTTCCCCGACCAGCGGGTGATAGAGCTGCGAAATCTGATAGCCCTGCGGCAAATCGGCATAGAAATAATTCTTGCGGTCAAAACGGCTCCAGCGGTTGATCTGGGCGTTGATGGCAAGGCCAGTGCGCACCGCCTGACGGATGCATTCTGCATTGGGCACGGGCAGCATGCCGGGCATGGCAGCATCCACCAGCGAGACCTGCGTATTGGGTTCCGCGCCAAAGCTGGCCGCGGCACCGGAAAACAGCTTGGACTTTGACACGACCTGCGCGTGGACTTCCAGCCCGATGACGACTTCCCAATCGCCCGTGGTGCCCTGAATACGATAGCTGCTCATCTTACCACCATTTACCCGGGCGGGCGGCAAAGCCCGCGCGTTCTTCTATTGCAAGGCCGGCATTGAGAACGCTTTGTTCATCCAGCGCCTTGCCGATAATCTGAAGGCCCAAAGGCAGGCCCTGTGCATCGAGCCCACCGGGTACTGACATAGCGGGCAAGCCCGCCAAAGATGTGGGCACGGTGAAGACATCGTTCAGATACATGGCCAGCGGATCGGCACTTTTTTCCCCCAGGCCAAAGGCGGCGCTGGGCGCGGTCGGGGTTAGCAGCAGATCACAGCTTTCCCACGCCCGGTCAAAGTCGCGGGCGATGAGTGTGCGCACTTTTTGCGCCTGCGTGTAATAGGCATCGTAAAAGCCAGCCGAGAGCACATAGGTGCCAATGAGGATGCGGCGCTTCACCTCTGCGCCAAAGCCTGCCGCGCGGGTGGCGGCATACATGTCTTGCAGATTGGCCCCATCCGGCAAGTCACGCAGGCCATAACGCACGCCATCATAGCGGGCGAGGTTGGACGAAGCTTCGGCGGGGGCAATGATGTAATAAGCGGGCAGCGCATATTTGGTGTGCGGCAACGACACATCGACAATCTCGGCGCCCGCATCCTTCAGCCAATTTATGCCCTGTTCCCACAAGGCTTCAATTTCGGCGGGCATGCCATCGACGCGATATTCCTTTGGAATGCCGATTTTCTTGCCCTTCAGGCTGGATGACAGGCCCGCTTCCCAATTTGGCACGGGCAGGTTGAGCGAGGTTGCGTCCTTCGCGTCAAAGCCCGCCATATTTTCCAGCAAGATCGCGCAGTCGCGCACATCGCGCGCCATGGGTCCTGCCTGATCCAGCGAAGAGGCAAAGGCCACTACGCCCCAGCGTGAGCAGCGGCCATAGGTCGGCTTAATGCCCGAAATTCCGGTAAAGGCAGCAGGCTGACGAATCGATCCGCCCGTATCCGTCCCCGTCGCACCGGGCACAATCCGCGCAGCAATAGCAGAGGATGATCCGCCCGAAGACCCACCGGGGGCAAGGGCTGCTGTGTCGCCATTATTGCGCCGCCAGGGGGAAATCACATTGCCGAAATAGCTCGTCTCATTGGAGGAGCCCATGGCAAATTGATCAAGGTTCAGCTTGCCCAACATGCCAGCGCCCGCGCGCCAGAGATTGCCGGACACGGTCGATTCATATTGCGGGGTAAAGCCTTCCAACATGTGGCTGGCAGCCGTCGTCTGCACGCCTTGTGTGGCGAACAAATCCTTCATGCCAATGGGCACGCCGGACAAAGGCTTGAGCGTACCAGACGCCCGATCCTTGTCCGCCGCATCGGCGGCGGCCAGTGCATGATTTGGCGTTTCCACGATGAAGGCGTTGAGCGCCTTTGCGCCCGCAACCGCGTCGTTAAAGGCAAGGGCGACATCGCGGGCGGAAAATTCGCCCTTGGCAACCCCATCGCGCAGGGCGGCAATGCCCAAATCTGTCAGAATCGTCATTATTCAATCACCTTTGGCACGGCGAAGAAGCCATGTTCGGCCTGTGGCGCGTTCTTCAAAACGGCATCGCGCACATTGCCATCTGTCACCGCGTCTTCGCGCAGGCGCAGCGGATTGGGGATCACCGCGGTCATCGGCTCGACAGCGGCAGTATCCACTTCACCCAGCTGCTCAATCCAGCCGAGAATGTTGTTCAGTTCAGGCGCCATCGCTTCGACTTCGGCATCGGTCATCGCGATACGGGCAAGTGAGGCGATCTTGCGGACGGTTATGTGGTCGACAGACATAGAATTCCCTGATGGTCGGTTCAGCACAGACTCTAGGAGCCGCGCCTAGCAGTGCCCCTCGCGCCCTGCAAGCCGATGCCCGCGTCACCAAGGCGCTTCACCTCTCTGGCCAGAGCCTCTAACGAGGAGATTATGGCGCGCATTCGCATCCTCCATAGCAACCCGGCCCTCGGGCCGCTCGACTATCGCGTGCCGCACGGCATGGATGTCGCGCTGGGCAGCATCGTGCGCGTGCCGCTTGGCCCGCGTGAGATGGTGGGCGTGGTCTGGGAAGAGGCGGCCCTGCCGACGGAAACGGTCGGCGATAATCGCCTGCGCAATATCTTAGAGGTGTATGACGTGCCGCCGCTGGGCGCGCCGCTGCGCCGTCTGATCGAATGGACGGCGGACTATTATCTTGCCCCGCCGCAATCGGTGCTGCGCATGGCCCTTTCCTCTGCCGCCGCGCTGGAGGGCGCACGCACGGTCACCGAATATCGCCTGTCGGGACGGCAGCTGGATCGCATGACGCCGCAGCGCGCGCAGGCGGTGGATCGGATCGGAAATCGGCAGGGCCTGATTCGCGAATTGGCGGAACTGGCCGATGTGTCCGAAGCCGTTATTCGCGGGCTGGTGAAGGCAGGCGTGTTGGAAGGGGTTGAGGTTGCGCTCGATGCCCCCTTTGTCGCCCCCGACCCTGATCATGCCCCGCCGCAGCTGAGCGCAGAGCAACAAGCCGCAGCGGACGATTTGGTCGGACTTGTAACCGCGCATGACTTTGCCCCCGTGCTGCTCAATGGGGTGACTGGGTCTGGCAAAACCGAAGTTTATTTTGAGGCAGTGGCGCAGGCGCTGCGCCTGGGGCAGCAGACGCTCGTCCTCTTGCCCGAAATTGCCCTGACCGAGCCCTTTTTGCGGCGCTTCATGGATCGTTTCGGCCATGCGCCTGTCGCTTGGCATTCTGACCTGCGTCAGTCTGAGCGGCGGCGGGCCTATCGCGCCATTTCCAGTGGAGAGGCATTGGTAACGGTTGGCGCGCGCTCGGCGCTTTATCTGCCCTATCGCAATTTGGGCTTGATCATCGTCGATGAAGCGCATGAAACCAGTTTTAAGCAGGAAGATGGCGTTCAATATCACGCCCGGGACGCGGCCGTCATGCGCGGGCATTTTGAGAAGATTCCGGTTATCTTAGCCACCGCCACCCCCGCTATCGAAACACGCCAACAAGTGGCGCAAGGCCGCTATCGTGAGGTGCATCTGCCCGGGCGCTATGGCGCGGCCCAAATGCCGAGCATCGCTGCGATCAACCTTGTCCAGACGCCGCCAGATCGGGGCCGCTGGCTAGCCCCGCCCTTGGTCACGGCGATGACTGAGACGTTAGACCGGGGGGAACAGGCGTTGCTGTTCCTCAATCGCCGGGGCTTTGCCCCGCTCACCCTGTGTCGCCATTGCGGGCATCGCTTTCAATGCCCCAATTGCACGGCATGGATGGTGGAACATCGGCTGACCAATCGGCTTCAATGCCATCATTGCGGCCATGTCGAGCCGCCACCGCGCGCCTGCCCGGAATGCGCGACGGAAGATGCACTGGTCGCCTGTGGCCCCGGTGTCGAACGGATATCGGATGAGGTGGGCCTCCTCTTTCCCACTGCGCGCCGCGCCGTTGTTACGTCGGACACGCTGTGGTCGCCGGCCAAAGCGGCAGATTTCGTCGCACGGATGGAGGCGGGAGAGATTGATATCGTCATCGGCACGCAATTGGTGACCAAGGGCTATCATTTTCCCAATCTGACTCTGGTCGGTGTGGTGGATGCCGATCTGGGCCTGCAAGGCGGGGATTTGCGGGCGGCGGAACGCAGCTTTCAACAGATCATGC
>CAMAQU010000168.1 GCA_945860425.1 Sphingomonas paucimobilis | reverse complement strand
GTTCCGAGGCATCGAGGCCGCGAAAGCACGCGTCGCCGCCGCGAAGAAGGACGGCTGATCATGCGGGATCTGGCCCGTCTGCCGCTTGATGCGATTGCTTTCGCCGCCAAATATGGCCCATGGGCGGTCATCGCTGGCGCGTCCGAAGGGACCGGCGAATGCTATGCGCGCGAATTGGCGGAGATGGGCCTGAATCTGGTGCTTGTGTCCCGCCGCAAGGACGCGCTGGCGGCTTTGGGCGAAAAACTCAAGGCCGAATTCGGGATCGCGTACCGCGCGGTCGTGCAGGATCTGACCGAGGAAGGTGCTGGCCTGAGCATTGTGAAGGCAGCTGCTGATCTTGATGTCGGGCTCTATATCTCCAACGCTGGAGCCGACAATTTTGCGCGCTTTTTCGAAGATGGCACGGCGGGCGCGCACCGGCTGGTGAAGATGAACATCATCACCCTTGTCGATGCCTCCAATGGGTTTGGTCAGCGCTTTCTGGAACGCGGCCAAGATGGGAAAGGACGCGGCGGCCTGATCATCATGGCTTCGGGCGCAGGACTGGGCGGTCAACCCAATCTGGCGATGTATTCGGCCACCAAGGCGTTTGAAATCAATTTCGGGGAATCGCTCTGGGCGGAATATTCCGAACGCGACATTGACGTCATCGCTGTCGCCGCGCCGATGATGGCGACACCGATGCTGCTGCGCACAGTGCCCGAGGGCTTTGATATTTCCTCGGCCTATGACCCGGCGGATGTGACGCACAATGCGTTAGCAGGCCTGTTGGCGGGCGTCCCGATCCAGATCATCCCCGACGGCCCAGACCAGGAAAAGCAGCCGCAAGTCGAGGCCGACCGCAAAGCGCGGCTGGTGGGTTTTGTGGAATTCAACAAGCAATTTGCCAAAGGATAACATTATGGGCCGTTTGCAAGGAAAAGTCGCGATTGTGACGGGCGGCGGCGGCGGGATTGGGTCTGCTGTCGTGCGGCGTATGGTGTCTGAAGGCGCAAAGGTCGCCGTCGCTGACGTGTTCATGGATTCAGCCAAGGCTGCAGCAGAAACGCTCGGCGATGCGGCCCTTGCCGTTCAGTTCGATGCGCTTGTCCCGGCTTCGATCGAAGCGATGGTCGAGGCGACCGTCAGCCATTTCGGGCGGCTTGATATCCTCCACAATAATGCCGCGATGACCGACCCGGCCAAGCATCCGCTCGATACCGATGCCGTTACCATACCAATCGACATCTGGGACGAGATACTCGACATCAACCTGCGCGGCTATTTGCTGGGCTGCAAATATGCGATCCCGCACATGATCGCGGGCGGCGGCGGTTCGATCATCAACACCGCGTCGAACAGCGGGACAGCGGGCGATCTGGCGCGCATTGCATACGGCGCGTCGAAGGGCGCGATCATCACCATGACCAAATATATCGCGACCCAGCACGGACGGCAGAATATCCGCTGCAACTCGGTCGCGCCCGGCGTGGTCTTGACCGAGGCGCTGGACAAGACGGTTCCGGGGCTGAAGGAGATCATCAAACGCCATATCCTTACGCCTGAATTCGGCACCCCGGATGATATTGCCGCGCTGGTCGCGTTTCTGGCTTCGGACGAAAGCCGCTACATTACCGGAGAGAATATCTCGATCTCCGGCGGCGGGCTGGTCCACCAGCCGCATTATGCCGATCTGATGGACTTCATGGCAAAGGCGCTCGGCTGATGAGCGCCCCGCTGACCGTTGCCGGGCTGGAAGCCGCCGCGCGGTCAGCCACTGGGCTCGACGACTTCGGTCCGGACACTGGCTGGCGCAAAGGGTTTGAACGGCTTGTCGCTGCCGTGGAGGCGATGGGGCCGAATGATCAGCTCCGCCACCTCGCCACACACAATATCGTTGGGCAACTCTCGACCCGGCTGCACTTTGTCGAGGATGACAAGAACCATCCCGACATCGCCATGCAGGATATTGGCACGCCGCTGATCGTCATCGGCCTGCCACGCACTGGCACGACGATCAGCTATGATCTGCTCTGCCTCGATCCTGAAGCGCGTGCTCCGCGCGAATGGGAATGGTATATTCCCTGGCCGCCAACCGATGCGGCGACGTTCGACACCGATCCCCGCATCGCACAGGTCACGGCGATGTACGACAATTGGCTGCAACACGCGCCGCAATTGCTCGACATTCAGCGGTTTGACTGCACCCAGCCGGGCGAGTGCAACCACGGGATGCAATATCATTTCGGCAGCACCAATTTTGCCGCGGAACTGGGCGTGCCGGCATTTGCAGAGTGGCAGCGAAACAATCGCATCGAGGGGCAATATGTCTCGCACAAGCGGCTGCTCCAGAATTTCCAGTGGAAGGGGCCAAAGGGGCGCTGGACGCTGAAATCGCCGCAACATCTGTTCGATCTGCCTGCGCTTTTGGACGTCTATCCCGGCGCGATGCTGGTGTGGACGCACCGTGACCCGGCGCTCACCTTCTCGTCACTGTCGAGCTTCATTGCCGGTTTCCTTGCGGCCTTTGGAGGCGATAAAGACAAGGCCGCGATTGGCCGAGACGTGGTGGAAACCTGGATTGCGGCCATGAACAATGGCCTTGCTGCGCGGGCAGACCCGGCCATTGAAAGCCGCATCATCGATCTGGCGCACAAGGATGTTGTTGCCGATCCCAAGGGCGCGATCCAACGGATTTACGACAAGTTCGGTTTGCAATTCTCAGACACGCACAAGGCGCGGATCGACCGCTTTCTGAACGATAATCCTGCCGCCAAGCGCATGGGCAAGCACAAGCATTCGCCCGAACAATATGGCATCGATGTGGATGAAGTGCGGACGCGGATGGCGGAGTATTACGACCGATTTGGCGATCTGTTGGGGAGACCAGAATGAGCGTTTTGAACCGCTTCCGTCTGGATGGTCGCACCGCCATTTTGACTGGCGTTGGCCCCGGCGTGGGTGAGCATGTGGCCAAGGCCTATGCTGAGTTAGGCGCCAATATCGTCATTTCCGCGCGCTCGCAAGACCGGCTCGACCGGATTGCGGCAGAAGTTAACGCAGCGGGCGGTGGCCGCGCATTGGCCGTGGCGGCGGACGCGGGCGAGAAGACCGATCTTGAAAACCTCGTTTCCAAAGCGCGCGAGGCGTTCGGGCCGATCCATATCGTCTTCAACAATGCAGCGGCGGGTGTCGTTTATGCCCATGATGGCGGCCTTTGGGCGAATACGGACGAGGTCTGGAAAACGGCCATGGACGTCAATGTGCTGGCCACATGGCGACTGACGGAACTCACCAGCGCGGACATGCAGGCGCATGGCAAGGGCGTTATCATCTCGGTGCAAAGCTGCGGCGGCTTCACGCCGATTCCGCCCGCTGTCGCTTATGGGGTGAGCAAGGCAGCGCTGGCGTTTCTGACACGCTCGCTCGCGAAGGCGCTGGCGCCGCACACGCGGGTCAACGCGCTGTGTGTCGGATCGATGAGTCCCGACGGGCAGGAGGCGGAGATCCACAAGGGGCTGGGCCTTGCCGAACGAAACGCCATTAAACGCTTTGGCGCAGCAGACGAAGCGGTGGGCGCGGCGATCCTGCTTGCTTCGGACGCGTCAAGCTACACCACGGGCAGCACCATCTTTGTCGAAGGGGGCCGGGTCGGCACCATTTCATGAGCAATCCGCTGTACACGCCCGATCAGGAGGCGTCTGAAAAGCTCGCGCTGCGCCTGATCGAGCGGGCCGATGTGCGGACGGCGCGGGAAGCCGCTCGGCGGGCGATGAAGGCCGATCTTGTTGCGCAGACGCTGGATGGTTCCCTTACGCTCGACAATGCGCTCGACCAATGGGTGCTGGCGCTCGCCATGAGGGAAGCCAATGGCGATACCGCCGCGCCAACGGTGGTGTGGAACGTCTCCAACCCGCCGCGTCACTGGTTCGGCCATGTCTATCACGGCGCGGCGGTCGCCGTGGATAATCCGGATAATTTCAACCGCGAAATCCCGATTGATGGCACTGGCCATTACGCCATCGACCTCCGCTTCTCCGCCAACCCGCCGCAGTTCAGCATCGTGATCGAAATGGAGCCTGCGCATCACGCCGGTCTGGGCCGCAATATCGGCGCGCTGACACTGCAACAGCTGTTGCCGCATTGCGACGCAGCGGGCCGCGTCACAGTAACTGTCGGGCCAGAGCCGGGTGGGCCTTTGCACCTGCAAAGCGAACCGGGCCGCATCCAGATTTACACGCGCGACAGTCAGGCCGATTGGGATCAATGTCCGGCGGAAGTCTTCGT
Organism: Sphingomonas paucimobilis; assembly: GCA_945860425.1. Classification (GTDB taxonomy): domain Bacteria; phylum Pseudomonadota; class Alphaproteobacteria; order Sphingomonadales; family Sphingomonadaceae; genus Aquisediminimonas; species Aquisediminimonas paucimobilis_A. Next base: position 38 of record CAMAQU010000168.1, on the reverse strand, counting down.
CCGTCGGCTTGATCCGCCCGCCGATTGGGTTCCCCGCA
>CAMAQU010000167.1 GCA_945860425.1 Sphingomonas paucimobilis | reverse complement strand
AATATGATGGCCCGCGTTTTCGATTTTTCGATCGTAAAATAGCAGGACATTAGCCTCGTCCCTGACGATTAACGCTCCATCCCTTGCCCTTCGGCCAAGCCGTGCTATAGCGCCGCCCAATCCGGCCTTTGCGGGCGTGGCGAAACTGGTAGACGCGCCAGATTTAGGTTCTGGTATCGAAAGATGTGGGGGTTCGAGTCCCTTCGCCCGCACCAGCTTCGCTAAGGCCCGGTCTCTTGGGGATATGAGGCCTCGCAGAATTCCTGAAGGATAGAGTGACGAAATGCAGATTGTCGAAACCTTGAACGAAGGCCTTAAGCGCGCCTACACGCTGACCATCGCGGCGAAAGATATTTCAAAGCGTGTGGAACAGGAAGTGGCGCGACTCGCACCGCAGATCCGCATGCCCGGCTTCCGCCCCGGCAAGGTGCCTGCCAATCTCGTCAAGAAAATGCATGGTGAGGCCATTCAGGGCGATGCGCTGAACGCGTCGGTTCAAGAAGCGGTGCAAACCCTGATCGCGGATCAGAAGCTGCGCCCGGCCATGTCGCCATCGGTTGAACTGGCCGAAGGCTATTCGCATGGCAAGGATGCCGAGCTGTCGGTCGCGCTGGAAATTCTGCCTGAGATTGCAGCGCCCAGCATTGATGGCCTGAAGCTCGAGCGCCTGACGATTGAAGCCAGCGTAGAAGCCGTTGATGAAGCAGTGCTCCGCATTGCTCAGCAGCAAAAAGGCTATGACGACACACCCAAGGGCCACAAGGCCAAGACGGGCGATCTCGTTGTCATGGATTTTGTCGGCAAGGTGGATGGCGTCGCTTTTGATGGCGGCACGGGCGAAGATATGTCGGTTGAAATCGGTTCGGGTCGCCTGATTCCCGGTTTTGAGGACCAGATCATCGGCGTGAAGTCGGGTGATGAAAAGACCATCACCGTCACCTTCCCGGCGGATTATAATGTTGAGACGCTCAAGAGCAAAGAAGCTACCTTTGATCTGGTGATCAAGGATGTGCGCGTTCCGGGCGAAGCCAAAGCGGATGACGCCTTTGCCAAGTCGCTGGGTCTTGAGGGCATTGATCAGCTGCGTGAGCTGATGAAAGGCCAGCTGGAGCAGGAATTTAATCAGCTGACCCGCACTCATATGAAGCGCCGCCTGCTGGATCAGTTGGCTGCATCGCATGATTTTGACGTGCCCCCGGGCATGGTCGAAGCCGAGTTTAACCAAATCTGGGCGCAGCTTGAGCATGAAGCTGGGCATGAAGCCGATCCAGAAGCAGCGCGCGCCGACATGGAAAAGGATCGCGACGATTATCGCGCCATCGCCGTGCGTCGCGTCCGTCTGGGCCTGTTGCTGTCAGAAATTGGGCAGGCGAATAATGTTCAGATCAGCGCGCAGGAAATGAACCGCCTGATCACGCAGGCTTCGATGCAATATGGCCCGGGTGAGCGCGAACGCTTCATCCAATATGTCCAGCAGGACCCGATGGCCGCCGCACAAATCCGCGCGCCGCTTTATGAAGATAAGGTCGTCGACTTCCTCTTCTCCAAGGCAGAAGTCACCGACCGCGCTGTGACCCGTGAAGAGTTGGAAGCCGCAATTGAAGCGGATTCGGATGAAGGCCATGTCCATGGCCCGGGCTGTGGTCATGATCATGGCGACGCCAAGCCGGCGAAAAAGCCAGCCGCCAAAAAGGCCGCTGCGCCCAAGGCTGAAAAAGCTGAAAAGCCGGCCAAGGCTGAGCCTGCTGCAAAGCCCGCGAAAAAGGAACCGGCTAAGAAAAAGGCCTAATCGCCTTTTTTCACGCGAAGACGAAATTAGACCCTCCGCCCTGCGGTGGGCCTTTTTCTTGTTCACGCTCTGTCCGTCATTCCCGCGCAGGCGGGAAACCAAGGGCGTCCTTCCGCCCGATAGGATGCCGATGGATTCCCGCCTGCGCGGGAATGACAGAGGCTACATCATAAGGCCCGCAATAATATGTCGCACCCCACCCCCAATGGGCGGAGAAAGCTGCGCTAAAGGTCAGCATACGATTTCAAGGGTTCACACGCGCACCCGCGCGCTTATAGCGACGATGCGAATCGTTATGTGTGCGATTCCCATGTCTTGGAGGGTTTTTTGGTCGAATCAGGGTTTCCAGCGAATCAGGGTCTTTATGACGCGCGCAACGAACATGATGCGTGTGGTGTCGGCTTTGTTGCCAATATCAAAGGCGTGAAATCTCACGAAACCGTGAAACGCGGCCTCGAGATTCTTGTGAATATTGATCATCGCGGTGCCGTGGGCGCTGATCCGCTCTTGGGCGATGGCGCGGGCATTTTGATCCAGATTCCAGACGCCCTGTTCCGCGATTGGGCGACAGGCGCGGGCGTCACCCTGCCCCAACCCGGCGATTATGCCGTTGCCATGTGCTTCCTGCCGCAGGATGACCGGGCCCGCGACTTTGGCGTCAAAAACTTCGAAAGCTTCTGCATCAAGGAAGGCCAGCATGTGATTGGCTGGCGCGATGTGCCGACCAATCCTGCCGGGCTTGGCAAGGCCGTGATTGAGCAGATGCCCGTCATTCGTCAGCTCATCATCGGGCGTGGTGAGAATTGTGCAGATCAGGATGCGTTTGAGCGCAAGCTGCTCGCCATTCGCAAGCAGGCGCAAAACCCGCTTGTCGCGCTCGCTGAAAAGCATAACCTACCAGATCTGCCCCGCTTCTACATGCCGTCGCTGTCGACGCGCACGATTGTGTATAAGGGCCTGCTGCTCGCCGATCAGGTAGGTAGCTTTTATAAGGATTTGCAGAACCCAATCGTCACGTCGGCGCTCGCGCTCGTCCACCAGCGGTTCTCGACCAACACCTTCCCCAGCTGGAAGCTGGCCCACCCCTATCGCTTCATCGCGCATAATGGGGAAATCAACACGGTTCGCGGCAATGTGAACTGGATGAATGCCCGCCGCCGCACGATGGAATCAGACCTATTGGGCGCTGACCTCGACAAGATGTGGCCGCTCATCCCGCATGGCCAGTCCGACACGGCGTGCCTCGACAATGCGCTCGAGTTGCTGCTCGCGGGCGGCTATTCGCTGGCGCACGCCGTCATGATGCTGGTGCCCGAAGCTTGGGCTGGCAACCCAATGATGGATGCCAAGCGCCGGGCATTTTACGAATATCATGCCGCCCTGATGGAACCATGGGATGGCCCCGCTGCAATTGCCTTTACCGACGGTCGGCAGATTGGCGCAACGCTGGACCGTAATGGCCTGCGCCCTGCGCGCTTCCTTGTGACCGATGATGATCATGTCATCATGGCGTCTGAATCGGGCGTTCTTCCGGTGAAGGAAGATAATATCGTCCGCAAATGGCGCCTCCAGCCCGGCAAGATGCTGCTGATCGATCTGGAAGAAGGCCGCATCATCGAGGATGAGGAAATTAAGGCGCAACTGGCCGCTTCTCAGCCCTATGATGAATGGCTGGATGCGGCCCAGTATAAGCTGAAGGACCTGAACGAAGTCGAGGTCTCCGAGGCTGTTCTTGCCAATGATCCGTCCGTCTTGCTGGATCGTCAGCAGGCCTTTGGCTTTACGCAGGAAGATACGTCGAGATTTTTGGAGCCCATGGCCCGCAATGGGGAAGACCCCATTGGGTCTATGGGCACAGACACGCCCATTGCCGTCCTCTCGACAAAGCCGCGTCTGCTCTATGATTATTTCAAGCAGAATTTCGCACAAGTCACCAACCCGCCCATCGATCCAATCCGCGAAGAATTGGTGATGAGCCTTGTGTCGATGATCGGCCCACGCCCCAATCTTTTGGGTCGTGTGGCGGGCACGCACAAGCGGCTTGAGGTGGAACAGCCCGTCTTGACCAATGCGGATCTCGCCAAGATCCGGTCAGTAGAAGAAGCGCTGGACGGGGCCTTCCGCACCGAAACCATCGACATGACTTGGGATGCCAAATCGGGCGTCGCTGGTCTGGAACTGGCGATTAAGGAAATGTGCTGGGCTGCAACCGAAGCGGTGCTGGCCGATAAGAACATCCTGATCCTATCCGACCGCGCCGAAGGGCCAGATCGCATTGCTATGCCGTCGTTGTTGGCAACGGCGGCTGTCCATCATCACCTTGTCCGGCAAGGTCTGCGGATGCAGACGGGTTTGGTGGTTGAAACGGGCGAAGCGCGCGAAGTGCATCATTTCTGCGCACTTGCAGGCTATGGTGCAGAAGCGGTGAACCCCTATCTCGCCTTTGAAACGCTGGAGGATATTCGCGTTCGTCAGGGGATCGACCTCACGACCGAGCAGGTTCAGAAAAACTATATCAAGGCTGTCGGCAAAGGCATTTTGAAG
>CAMAQU010000166.1 GCA_945860425.1 Sphingomonas paucimobilis | reverse complement strand
CAATCAGATAGGCCCAAAAGCCAACGCCAACGTCGTAAATGGCAATCTCATCATTGGTGTAGCCCAGATCATCAAACAATAGTCGGAAGGTCAAATTGGCGAGCGTGTCGCCGAGCTTGTGGACAAGGATGAAGAGCAGCACCAGCCATGCACCATGACGCTGAAAAAACTCTGTGAACGGACCGACAATAGAGGCCCAAACCTCGCCAACGCCGCGCTTTTCATTGGTCACAACACGACGCTTGGGTTCCCCCAGCAAAAGTCCCGTGAGCATGGCTGGCAACGCAAAGGCCGCGCAGGCCATATAGGCGCCTGACCAGCCCAATCGGTCGGCAAGAACAAGCGCGAGTGCCCCTGCCCCTGCCGATCCAATCCGCCAGCCATATTGCGACATGCCAGAGCCAACGCCCAATTGTTCAGGCTTCAGCGTTTCGATCCGATAGGCATCAATCACGATATCAAAAGTCGCCCCGGCCACACCGACCAGCAATGCCGCGACGATTGTCGCGCCGATGTCTGCCGCCGGATCGACCATCGCAAGGTTGATCACAGCGGCAATGACTGCGGCCCCAGAGAGCAAAAGCCAGGAGACACGCTGACCTAGCCGGCCCAGCACAGGCAAGCGTACACCATCGACAATCCAAGCCCAAAAGACCTTCAGATTATAGACCAGAAAGGCGAGCGTGAAGGCCGTGACAGTTTTCTTATCAATCCCATCTTGGGCAAGGCGGGTCGTCAGCGTCGCGCCAATCATGGCATAAGGAAATCCAGAAGACATGCCGACAAAGAAGGCCGCAAGCGACTCACGTTCAACATAGGGAGCGATTGCGCCCCATACCCCACCAGAGCCCGACGTTACGGTTTCGTCTGATTGTTGCACGCCTCTTGCCCCCCATATGATTTCGCGCGAACCTAGCAATCTAAACGTAGAAGGATAGTCTTGTCATGAGTCTCTTGGCTCCGACCCCCGGCCAAATGGCCCTTGCGCGGATGATTGCCCAAGGCAGCACGCCCGCAAAGGCCGGTATAACGCGCGTGGCCGCATCTCGATATACAGACCCAGACTGGTTTGCTCGGGAACAAGCGTCCCTGTTTAGCAAGCTGCCTCAGGTCATTGCGCCTTCTGCCCTGCTTCCGAAGCCCGGCATGGCGGTTCCACATGATGGATTTGGCCGCCCGCTCCTCCTGACGCGCGACAGCACAGGCAAGGCGCATGTATTTCATAACGTCTGCCGTCATAGAGGCACGCGCTTGGTCGAAGGGTCGGATGCCGTGTGCGCCAATCGACTGGTCTGCCCCTATCACGCCTGGACTTATGGTGTGGATGGCGCGCTTGTCGGCCTGCCTCGGCCCGAAACATTCGCCGGGCTTAACATGCAAGATTATGGGTTGAAGGCCCTGCCCAGCCTTGAATCTGGTGGCCTCATCTGGTTCTCGCCCGACGACGATGCCGATTTCACGGATGCAGTTTCCTTAGGGCCAGACTTTGATGCCTTTGGCATGCGTGACCTGTTTTTGTACAATCGCCACGTTCATGATGTGCCCTCCAATTGGAAGCTGATCATGGATGCCTTTATGGAAAGCTATCATGTCACCCGACTTCATGCGGCAACAATCGGCCCATTTTTTAAAGATGGCATAACGGCAGCAGACAGCATCGGCGCGCACCAACGCTCTGCCGTCGGCCGGGCTGAAGATTTGGCGGAAATGGATCTCGGCAATTGGCCAAAATTGCGGTCGTCCGTCACCTTTGCCTATCAACTCTTCCCGGCCACCGTCATCGTGGTCAGCCCGGATTATGTGAACATCATGGTGTTGATGCCGCAATCGGTTGGCCGGACTTTGGTGGAAGATTTCATGCTGATCCCCGAAGAACCGAAGACAGACAAGGCGCGTGACCATTGGGCGCGCAGCTGGACCTTGCTGGATAAGGGCGTTTTCGCGGCCGAGGATTTTCGGGCAGCGGCGCTTGGTCAGCAAGGTCTTGAATCTGGCGCATTAGAAGAACTGACACTCGGTTCACTCGAAACCGGAATTCGCAATTTTCACCAGTCCATCGAAGCGCGCATCACCAGCTAGAGACACAGGCCGCTTTTCCGGCTAGGGCGCGGCGATGAGCACCCAAGAACCCCAACGTATCGCAAAACTCCTCGCCCGCGCAGGCATCGCCTCGCGCCGCGAAATCGAACGCATGATCGACGACCGGCGCATTGCGCTGAATGGTGTCGCCCTTGAGACGCCGGCGACGATCTTAACATCGCTGGAGGGCATCACTGTCGACGGAAAACCCGTTCAACCCGCTAAGGCTTCCCGCCTGTTCCGTTTTTACAAGCCCAATGGCGTGCTCACGACGGAACGCGACCCCAAGGGACGTCGTACAATTTATGATGTTCTGCCCAAGGGCCTGCCGCGCCTCATGCCCATTGGGCGGTTGGACTTTAACACTGAAGGGTTGTTGCTGCTGACCAATGATGGGGAGTTAAAGCGCCAGATGGAATTGCCTGCAACGGGCGTTCCGCGTACCTATCGCGCGCGTACCCATGGGCAAGTCTCACAAGCCCAATTGGAAGATCTCATCCACGGCATTGAAATTGAGGGCGTGCGCTATGGCAGCATAGACGCCAATCTGGAACGCCGCACAGGGGCCAATGGCTGGGTCGAAATGACATTGACCGAAGGCAAAAATCGCGAAGTGCGCCGCGTGCTTGAATTTTTGGGGCTTGAAGTCTCGCGCTTGATCCGCACCAGCTATGGCCCCTTTGCGCTGGGTGATCTGGAACGCGGCGCTGTCGCCGAAGTCGACCGGAACCAGCTGTTCATCTTTCGTCAGAGCCTGCCCAAATGAGGATCATATCTGGGGCCTGGCGTGGCCGACCTTTGGTTGCGCCTAAAGGAGACGCGACGCGCCCGACGGCAGATCGCACGCGCGAAGCCTTGTTTTCTATGCTCGTGAGCCGCTTGGGCGGACTGGACGATCTCTCAGTGGCGGATCTATTTGCAGGGTCGGGTGCTCTGGGGTTGGAGGCCCTGTCGAGGGGCGCTGCGAACTGCCTGTTCGTGGAGCAAGATCGCGCCGCTATAGATGCGCTCAAGACCAATATCGCAAAGCTTAGCGCGACGGGTGCCGATGTGCGGCAGGGTTCGGTCCTATCGCTGCCGCCGGCGCCACAACCGCTCGACCTCATCATGATGGATCCGCCCTATCAGAGCGGCGCAGGCTCTGTTGCGCTCGATAAGCTCAAGCGACTTGGCTGGATTGGCCCGGCCACGCTAATCAGCGTTGAAACTTCGCGCACCGAGACAATCGCTGTCGACGGGTTCGATATTGAGGCCCAGCGTGATTACGGAAAAGCGCGCCTCACCCTTTTGCGCGCAAGCCAATAAGTCCGATCAGACTTAGTCCAGAACAGACTGCCAAATAGACCCCAACCGCGCCTAGCCCGGATTGGTCGGCCAAACGCTGGGCGATGAGCGGCGCGAGACCTCCCCCTAAGATACCGGCCATGTTGAAGGCAACAGACGCGCCCGAATAGCGCACACGGGCGGGAAACAAGCCCGGCAACCAGGCCCCGAGTGGGCCATAGACCAGCCCCATTGCGAACAGGGCTGAGGACAGGAACAAGGCAATAAGCGGCACCTGTCCACTGCCCAGCGTCGGCACAATCATCGCTGCCACGCCAAGTGTCAGACCACAGCCTACCATTAACACATTGCCCGCGCCAAATCGGTCCGCGGCATAGCCTGATACGATAATGCCCAATGCCAGAAACAAGATAGCAAAGAGCTGAATTCCAAGAAACGTTTCCCGGGCGATCCCAATCGTTCCGGTCCCGAAACCAAGGGCAAAGGCCGTCGCCAAATAGAATATGGCAAAACAGGCAATAGCCGCCAACGTCCCACCCAGAACGGCGGGCCAATGATCTCGCAGCAATTCGGCAAGTGGCACCTTGGGCGGCGGCGCAGCTTTCAGAGCCTCCGCAAAGGCGGGCGTTTCCGTCAATCGCAACCTTATCCATAAACCGATACCAACCAACAGCGCGCTGCCGATAAAGGGGATCCGCCAGCCCCAATTGCTAAAATCCGCATCCGACAGAAATAATCCTAAGAGGAGGAAGAGCCCGTTGGACGCCAAGAACCCGACTGGGGCCCCAAGTTGCGGAAACATGCCATATCGCGCGCGCTTTCCCTCAGGCGCATTTTCAACGGCCAGCAGTGCTGCGCCACCCCATTCGCCGCCAAGGCCAAACCCCTGACCAAAGCGCAACAGGCACAGCAAGGCCGGGGCAACCCAGCCGATCAGATCATAGGGCGGCAGAAACGCGATGAGAAAGGTGGATATG
>CAMAQU010000165.1 GCA_945860425.1 Sphingomonas paucimobilis | reverse complement strand
GCGATGTTCTGGTCGATCAGATCGCCTTCATGCGCCGCTGTGGCTTTGATAGCTTTGTGCCCGATGTGCCGCTGGATGCAGAGGCCGTTGAGGCGAGCCTCAATTTCTATGGCCAAGTCTATCAAGGGGCGGCGGATGCGGGTGTTCCGGTCTGGAAGCTACGGCATGGCTGACACGCGGGCCCGCGCTGTCGACAGGATCGACACGTCCCCGCGTTATACCGAGGCGGATGCCATTCGCCTCAACAACATGTTCCGTGGCCGCGACACATTTGAGGTTCTGGAAACCGTCTTGCCAGAACAAATGTTGGGCGATGTCGCCACCGTGTCCAGCTTTGGGGCAGAGGCCGTTGTCCTGCTGCACCTTTTGTCGCGCATCGACCCTAGCCTGCCCGTGCTCTTCCTCGATACGGGCAAGCATTTTCCCGAAACGCTCGCCTATCGCGATCAAGTGAAGGCTTTATTGGGCCTAACCGATGTCCGCACTCTGACGCCTGATGCCGCTGATGTGGCCGCGCAGGACGAAACCGGGCTGCGCTGGTCTTATGATCCCGATGGCTGCTGCGCGATCCGCAAAGTTGCGCCCTTGCAAACGGCGCTCGCGCCCTTTGATGCCCAGATTTCTGGGCGCAAGGCGTTTCAATCCTCCACGCGGTCTGCCCTGCCCCGCTTTGAGATTGAAGATGGGCGGCTGAAAATGAATCCGCTCGCCGATTGGGATAAGGCCCGGATTGAAAGCTATTTTGCCGAGCATAATCTGCTCCGCCATCCGCTGGAGGCGCAAGGCTATCCCTCCATCGGTTGCGCGCCCTGCACCAGCCGAGTGAAGCCGGGGGAAGACCCGCGCGCCGGCCGCTGGCGCGGCTGGGACAAAACGGAATGCGGCATCCACACAGCGGTCACGCCACTGGATGAGACAGGCGAAAACGACCCGGCGTTTTAAGACCCTCAGCGCGTGAGAAGCCGCCAAGCGAGTTGCGCTGCCACATAGAGGATCAACAGCCCCGTCGCGCGCCTGACGAGCGTGGGGGAGAGCAAACGAATTCCCGCGATGCTGCCAATCTGCCCGCCAATCACAACGGCAAGGGCTAGCGGCCAATAGCCCGCCACCTCTGGCAACGCGCCCGTGCTGCCCAGTTTCCCCAATTGACCGGCCAGCCCGGTAATGGAGTTGATGAGGATGAACAGGCTGGCCGTTGCCGCAATGTGTTTGGCCGCGGCCCAGCGGGTCATGTGGAGATAGGGGGCAAGGAAAATCCCTCCGCCAATGCCCACCAATCCGGCGAGATAGCCCACACCCGCGCCGGTCAGTAGATCTGCAAAGCCCGTTTTGCGATCCTGTTGGGCAGGTGCTGTTTCCAAAGGTCTTTCCCGCTGCACCAACAAGGCCAACCCCGCCACAAACAGGCTGGTCGCGAGCAGCGCAAGGAATGCCGTTTCGGTGATCGGCGTTAACCCGCCAAGCCCGGCAAAGGGCGCAGAGACAAGCACCAGAGGCAAGGCCCGCCGCCAAGGCAGCAGCCCCGCCCGATGGAACCGCCAAGTCCCGCCAATGACGACGATAATGTTACAGGTGAGTGCAATCGCCGGGAGAACCCGATAATCAACGCCGGCCAGCGCCAGCAGCGCATTATAGGTTGATCCGCCGCCAAAACCGACGCTGGCATAAAGCAGAGCCGTGCCCAAAAAGGCGGGGATCAGCCAGATCGGCATCGTCGCGCTCGATTAAAACGCGCCGTGGCAGTGCTTATACTTCTGGCCCGACCCACAAGGGCATGGCGCATTGCGGCTAACCTTGCCCTCCCATTCTGCCGGATCGCCAAACTCCTCTGAGGGATCAGGCTGACCCATCAGCAACGGCGGAATCCGCGTCGAGACAAAGCCAAGCGAAGCGGCATCAATATCCGCACTATTCTCTTCACCGGTCAGCGGATTGAGATGGCTTGTCACAAAATTGGGCATTTGCGGCAATTCAGGGGATGCCTGAAACTGGAATTGCGCATGCGCCAGAATCTTGGTCACATCTTCCCGGATCACAACCAGCATCCGTTCAAACAGGGCAAAGGCTTCCCGCTTATACTCGTTAATCGGCGTCTTCTGCGCATAGGCGCGCAAGTGAATGACGGCGCGCAACGCGTCCAGCGTCGACAAATGGTCTTTCCAATGCTGGTCGAGCGATTGGAGCAGAACGCTTTTTTCAACTTCATGCCAGGTTTGCGTATCCAGCTCTGCCTGTTTGGCGGCCATCAACGCGTCCGCCTGCGCACGGATCCGGTCTTCGATCATCTCCGGCTCAATTTCAGATTCCGTGATCCAATCATTGAGCGGAATTTCAAAGCCGAACACCTCTTGTACGCGGGCTTTCAGGCCGTCCACATCCCATTGCTCTGGATAGCTATTGGGCGGGCAGGCATCGCCGACAATGGCGTTGACCGTTTCATGCCGCATATCAATGGTGACATCGTCAACGGCGTCGGCATCCATAATATCGCCGCGCTGTTCATAAATGACCTTGCGCTGGTCGTTCATGACATCGTCATATTCAACCACCTGTTTGCGAATGTCATAATTGCGCGCTTCAACCTTTTTCTGCGCCGTCTCAATCGCCTTCGACAACCAGCGCGACCCAATGGCTTCACCATCTGCCAAATTGCTGTTCATCATCTTGGCAAAGAGGGTGTCCGGGCCAAAAATGCGCAACAGATCATCATCGAGGCAGAGGTAGAATTTGGTGTGGCCCGGATCCCCCTGACGGCCAGAGCGGCCGCGCAACTGGTTATCGATACGGCGGCTTTCATGCCGCTCCGTCCCGATGACAAACAGGCCGCCAGCTTCGAACACGCGCTGCTTTTCGGCTTCGATCTCCGCGCGAATACGGGCGATTTCCTTATCCTTTTTCGGCCCGTCTTCCATGGTTTTCAGCTCATCCTCAACCCGGAAATCCAGATTGCCGCCCAGCTGAATATCGGTGCCGCGCCCGGCCATATTTGTCGCAATGGTGACAGCACCCAGCCGCCCCGCCTGCGCCACAATATGGGCTTCTTGTTCGTGATACCGGGCGTTCAGAACATTATGATCGACGCCTTCCTTGTTCAAAAACTCTGACAACAGCTCAGATTTTTCAATCGAGACGGTGCCGACAAGAACCGGCTGGCCCTCGCTCGCGCGCTTCTTGATCAGCTTGGCAATGGCGCCAAATTTGTCATGCGTGTTTTTGTAAAACTCATCTTCTTCATCAATGCGCTGCACCGGCACATTGGTTGGAATGGTGACGACATTCATGCGGTAAATGTCGAAAAATTCTTGCGCTTCGGTCGCCGCCGTCCCGGTCATGCCGCCCAATTTGGGGTACATGCGGAAATAATTCTGGAAGGTGATGGAGGCGAGCGTTTGGTTCTCCGCCTCAATCTTCACGCCTTCCTTCGCCTCGACGGCCTGATGCAGGCCATCGGACCAGCGGCGGCCATCCATCATGCGTCCGGTAAACTCGTCAATGATGACGACCTTATTGTCCTTCACGATATAATCTGTGTCCGCCTTGAACATCACATTCGCGCGCAACGCCTGATTAAGATGATGGACGACCTGCGTATTCTCAAAATCATAGAGATTGGCGCCTTCCAAAAGGCCCGCGCCCTCCAGCAGCCGCTCCGCCTTTTCGGTGCCATCTTCGGTCAGGACGATGGAGCGTTGCTTTTCATCCTTTTCATAATCGGCATCGTCCAACTGCTTCACAATGGCATCGACCCGGATGTACAATTCTGACTTATCATCGGTTGGGCCAGAGATGATGAGCGGCGTGCGCGCCTCATCGATCAGGATGGAATCGACTTCATCAACAATCGCGTAGTTGAACGGACGCTGCACCATGTGTGCGCGCTCATACTTCATATTGTCGCGCAGATAATCAAAGCCGAATTCATTGTTGGTGCCATAGGTAATGTCCGACGCATAGGCCTGACGCCGCTGATCATCGGTGAGATTGGGAACAATGACACCCACGGTCAGCCCCAGGAAGCGATAGACTTGGCCCATCCATTCGGCATCGCGCTTGGCCAGATAATCATTGACCGTGATGACATGCACACCCTTGCCGGGCAGCGCATTCAAATAGGTGGCAGCCGTGGCGACAAGGGTCTTGCCCTCCCCCGTGCGCATTTCAGCAATTTCGCCGCGATGGAGCGCGATACCACCGACCAACTGCACATCATAATGGCGCTGACCCAGCGTGCGCTTGGCGGCTTCACGCACGGTTGCAAAGGCGTCTGGCAACAGCGCGTCGAGCGCCTCCCCCGCCTCGATCCGCTGGCGGAATAGGACTGTTTGGTTCTGCAAATCGGCATCGCTCATCGCCTGCATATCAG
>CAMAQU010000164.1 GCA_945860425.1 Sphingomonas paucimobilis | reverse complement strand
ACCGCGAATGATGAGATCAATCTGCACGCCGGCACAGCTTGCCTCATAAAGTTTTTCCATAATGGCTGGGTCGACCAGACTGTTCATCTTTGCCCAAAGAGCGGCGGGACGGCCCGCTCTTGCATGACCAATTTCTATATCGATGAGGTCCATCAAGTCCTGGCGCAGATCGCGCGGGCTCATGCTCAGCATTTCCAGCTGGGCCGGCTCGACATAACCTGTGATGTAGTTAAACAGCTGCGCTGCATCGCGCCCTATACGCGGATCTGCCGTAAAAAAGCTTAAATCCGTGTAAATTCGGGCGGTGACGGGATGGTAGTTTCCGGTCCCGAAATGGCAATAAGTTCGAACGGTTTTTGCTTCCCGACGCACCACCATTGAAATTTTGGCATGGGTTTTCCAGTCGATAAACCCATAGATAACCTGAACCCCAGACCGTTCGAGCTGAGATGCCCAATGAAGGTTCTGCTCCTCATCAAAGCGCGCCTTGAGCTCAACCACTGCCGTAACCGATTTACCGGCCTCCGCTGCGTCACACAGCGCACGAATAACCGCAGATTGCTTCCCGGCGCGATACAAAGTCTGCTTGATCGCCAATACGTCTGGGTCGGCGGCCGCCTGCCTCAAGAAAGCAAGGACCACATCGAATGTCTCATAAGGGTGGTGAACGATGATATCTTTTTGCCGGATAGCGGCAAAGCAATCCCCATCATGTTCCCGAATACGCTCTGGAAAGCGCGGTGAATAATGCGGGAACTTCAAATCCGCACGGTCTTCATCAACCAAAATCTGCAAATCCGTAATGCCCAGAAAGCCATCGGTTTCTGTGATGACGGTTTCACTGCCACCCAATTCCCGACGAATAAGTTTGGCCAGCATATCAGGCATTTCGGCTTCCACCTTCAGGCGGATCACCCTGCCCCGTCTGCGCCGCTTAATTGCGCTTCGGAAGTAACGAACCAAATCCTCGGCTTCTTCTTCAATTTCGATGTCGCTGTCGCGGATAATCCGAAACGCGCCAGACCCATGAACCGTAAAACCGGGGAACAACTTATCTGAAAAATGCCGAATAACTGTTTCAATCGCGACATATCGGGCGGATGCGCCCGGCAATCGCATCAGCCTAGGGACGGTCGGTGGTATCATCACCAATTCTCGGACTTGCTCCCCGTCCGAGGTACGGATCAAATCAAAAATCAGGCTCAATCCCTGGTTGGGAATAAATGGAAAGGGATGAGACGGGTCCAGCGCCTGCGGCGTCAAAACCGGAAAAACATGATCCATGAAATGCTGGAGCAGGATATTGGATGTTTTTGGATCAATATCATCCTTACCAAGGACTTGGATTTTAGCCTCCGCCAAAAGTGCGCGCAAGGCCCGCCACTGCACCTGTTGCTCCCGCATCAAGGCCGACGTTTCTTGCTCGATCGCTTCAAGCTGTTGAGCAGGCGTTAGTCCATCAATCGATTGCTCTTCTATACCCTGTAGCTGCTGGCCACGCAGTCCAGCCACGCGCACCATGAAAAATTCATCAAGGTTGCTGCCTGAAATGGATAGAAACCGCAGCCGCTCTAACAGCGGATGCGCGGTATTCCGGGCTTCTTCTAACACCCGCCAGTTGAATTTAAGCCAACTCAGCTCACGATTAAAATATCGGGATGCGTCATAGCTGGATGCTGAGCGATTACTGGGTTGACTGGCCATGGCTTGCTTCCGACGCATGGGGTTGATCACCGCTAATTTTCCTGTCCATCAAGCCTGCCTGAGCAAGCGCATTTTTTACCAAGCCTGTTGTGATGGCGCGTTTTTGTGACAGTGATGCTTCATCTAGAACATCGGCAGCCCGCGACACGGCAATGTAGCTCCGCTTTATCTGCGAAGCAGCAAAGCTAGCAATGTCGGGCATCAGGACAAGTCCCCTTTTAGCGAGTGCCTTAATCAGCAATGCGGACATCAGATCGACGTCAGGACTCTGAATCTCGACTGTCGGCGTTGCATGAAGTCGGGACCGCAAATCGGGCAGTCTTATGGACCATTGCGGTGGCGCGGAGCTGCTGATCAGCAAGAGAGGTAACCGACTTTCCTGCGCCTCGTTCCATGCGTGAAAAAGATCCTGCTCTGACCGCGTTTCCGCATCATCAATCAACCGGCCTCCAGAACGTGCCGCAAATATGCGCCCCAAAAGTGTTTTTCCTGACTTTCGCGGACCAACGAGCAGGCTGGAACGGACGGGCCAATTTCCCCAAGAGTCCAGATGGCGCACTGCAATTTCATTGGCGCTTGTGACGATAAAGTCGGACTTATCGTCTTCAGCTGGCCAATCAAAGGGCAAGCCAAATTGCGCCATGACAGCCATTAGCGTCTAATCCGCAAGCTATCGCCTGACCCGGCAACGCGAAAACCACGCGCTATCAAGGCCGCCCGAAGCGTGTCTGGCGTGCCTTCATAGGCAATACGCAGAACAGAGACGCCTCCGAGGGCAAGGCTGGTCGTAGCAGCCGATCGAACGCCCGGAATGGCGCGCAACGATGCCTCTAAAGCTGGGACACTGGCGCCATCAGGCGTATCAACTTGCAGCATCAACGTTCGAACACTTACCGAAGCAGGACTATCTTGGCCCAACACATCTGACGCCGCCGCAGGCCCATCCGTTGCTGCCTCAGTCACCGCTTCAAGATCTTCGCTGGACACTGGCTCTTCAATCACGAGAGACGTATCTGGCCGCAAGCGGCCATCGGCAAGTGCCGCAGCAAACATGCCATCAAGCCGCCGCACACCTGCATCCATAAGACTCGGCAGTGCCGCGGATGACGCCACGCGAAGAGAAACATGACCAAGCGGTCGAGAATCTGGGCCGGTAAAGGCCGAAAAATGCCCAATGATCGGGCCACCTGGATAGATGCGCTCCAGCCGCACCTGCGGAATAATCACATCCGCCGCCCCATATTGGTCAAGCAGCATACGCCACCAACGTCGCCCTGGACGCCCCACTTGCGCCTGCGTTAAAAGCAGCGGGTCAGCCCCGGTCCCGGTTGGACGCACATAATCAATCACGCTGTCGCCTGTTCTAAATCGCGCCCATGCCTTTTGCCATTGCGTGCGCGTTTCAAAACTTTGCGATATGCCCCCGCTAAACTGAACAGGAATGATCAACAGCGGCGCCGATCGACGGGCATTACCCGCAACGCCTAGAATCTCCCCCGTTCGCACCCGATCGAACAGCACCCCCAGGCGCGCAATATAGCGTTGTGGCCCAATTTGTTCATCTTCGACAACAATGCCAGAGACTAGGCCATCTAGAGCTGCATCACCAAGCTTGGGTGGCGTGCTGCCATGTGTTTGCGTCCAAAGCTGTTCCCAGGCCAACTGTTGCGCCTCGCGCCAGCCACGCATACGGGCCGCCTCTGCATCCCGCGCTGCGACATCAACAGCGATGCCCGACACTTCAAAATTACTGGAACTGTCAATGGGCGCGACGCCGCGATCCCCGCTTTCCAGCTGGGCGAAAACAGCCATTCCCGCCGCCCCAACGACAAGCGCAATCATCGCACTGAGAACGCGAATATATCGAGCAGATAAGATCACCAGCGCCTTTTGACGAGTTGGGCGTGGAATTCCAAGTGCGATAACGCTAGCAGCCTTGATATGACCAAAGAAACTCCCTCCTCCACATCCTACACCTATGAGCAGGCAGGCGTCTCAATCGCGGCTGGCAACGCGCTGGTGCGCGCCATTGCGCCCTTGGCTAAATCGACGCGAAGAGCAGGCGCAAACGCGGATCTTGGGGGCTTTGGTGGCTTTTTTGATCTAAAAGCAGCTGGCTTTGAAGACCCGTTATTGGTCGCGGCAAATGACGGTGTTGGCACCAAATTGAAACTCGCGATTGATTCGGGTCATCATGATGGCGTTGGCATTGATCTGGTCGCCATGTGCGCAAATGATCTGATCGTCCAAGGTGCGGAACCTCTCTTCTTTCTGGATTATTACGCGACCGGAAAACTTGATACGATTGTCGCAGAACGTGTCATCGCTGGGATCGCTGAAGGCTGCCGTCAGGCTGGCTGTGCCCTTATCGGTGGGGAAACCGCCGAGATGCCAGGCATGTACGCACAAGACGATTACGACCTTGCTGGATTTTGCGTGGGTGCTGTTGAGCGTTCTCAGGTGCTTACGGCGGATCGCATTGCCGATGGCGATGTCATCTTGGGGTTGGCATCATCGGGCATTCATTCCAACGGATTTTCTCTCGTGCGGCGACTTGCGGCAGATAAAGGGTGGAAGCTGGATCGCCCTGCCCTGTTTGACCAAGAGGTTATCCTGATTGATGCCCTCATGGCGCCGACGCGCATTTATGTGAAATCTCT
>CAMAQU010000163.1 GCA_945860425.1 Sphingomonas paucimobilis | reverse complement strand
GTCAGGGGCGCAGATGGCTGGCGTCGCGTGGTCGATAATGGCCAATTGGTTGAAGAGGGGCCGGCAGCTCTTCCGCCCGGCACATGCGTGCGCGTCGAGACCTTATTTGCCAAGGTTCCCGCGCGACGCAAATTCATGCGCACGGCCCGGTCTGAATATGCAGCTGCTGTTGATGTGGTCAAACGGCTTGCAATGGCCCGGCCCGATATCGGATTTTCACTTGAGCATGATGGGCGTCGCGCTTTGTCCGTGCCACCGGCTCAATCCCAGCCGGAGCGTGTGGCCGCGCTCACCGATCGGGATCTGGCGGAAAACAGCGTTGCGGTTGACCTAGAGCGGGAGGATTATGTTCTGGGCGGCGTGGCGGGCTTGCCAACTTTCAACCGAGGCGTTGCGGACCATCAATATTTGTTTGTGAATGGCCGCCCAGTGAAGGTCCGGTTGCTGATCGGCGCAGTCCGGGGTGCCTATGCCGATGTGTTGGCGCGTGATCGACACCCTGTTGTTGCTTTGTTCCTCACGGTTCCACCTGAAGAGGTGGATGTGAATGTGCATCCAGCCAAAACTGAGGTTCGCTTTCGCGATCCGGCCCTTGTCCGGGGCATGATTATTTCCGGATTGCGCCGGGCCCTGGAGGGGGCAGGGCATCGCAGCGCGCAGCCCGTTGCGCGCGATGCCCTGAGCCTGTGGCAGCGGGATGCAACAGCCAGTCCAGCGGCGATGAACTCTGCTACTGGCACTCTTTGGGCTGCACCCCGCCTTTATGAGCAGCGCCCCAGCTTTACGGCGCCCCCAATGGCGCGCGCAGAGCCCGCCTTTGATGCGCCACCTGCTTCCGTCAGCTATCCACTCGGTGTTGCGCGCGGGCAGGTGTCCAAAACCTATATTGTGGCGGAAGCCGAAGATGGGCTGGTGATTGTGGACCAGCATGCCGCGCATGAACGTCTCGTGCTGGAACGGATGCGTCGGGCCTTGGACGGCGGACGCATCGCATCACAGGCCCTATTGCTGCCCGAAGTGGTTGAGTTGGATGAGCCAGCCTGTGATCGCTTGGAAGCCAGATTTGAAGAATTAGGAGAATTTGGGCTTGATCTGGAACGGTTTGGGCCGGCTGCAGTCCTTGTGCGCGCCGTGCCAGCCTTGCTGGGCAATGGCGATGCCAAGGGTCTGGTGACAGATTTGGCTGATGAGCTATCGGCCTTTGATCAGGCCTTGTCGTTGAAGGAGAGGCTTGATGCCGTGGCCGCGACAATGGCGTGTCATGGATCCGTGCGGGCAGGGCGTGTGCTCTCTGTTGCTGAAATGAATGCGTTGTTACGCGAAATGGAAGTGACCCCGCATTCCGGCCAATGCAATCATGGCCGCCCGACTTGGGTCAAGCTGGCGCACGGTGATATTGAAAAATTATTTGGAAGAAAATAAAAGAAAAACAGTAATTTACGCCGCTTTTCTTAGATCCAATCTTTCCCAAATTTCGCACAAAGCGGCCGTCAATTTGGTCATCATGGCCTCTGTATGATTGGGGCCAGGTGTGAAGCGCAGCCGTTCTGTCCCACGTGGGACGGTTGGGAAGTTAATCGGCTGCACATAGACGCCATATTCGGCGAGCAGAGTGTCACTAATGCGCTTTGCCTTGATTGGATCGCCGATCATCAGCGGCACGATGTGCGTCACACTTGGCATCACGGGAAGGCCAGCATCGGCAAAGCTTTTCTTCAAAAATGCAGCGGCTGCTTGCTGGGCCTCCCGCTCTTCAGAACTTTGCTTCAGGTGGCGCACACTCGCCAAAACCCCAGACACCAGTACGGGGGAGAGCGAGGTCGTGAAGATAAAGCCCGGCGCATAGGAGCGGATGACGTCAACAATGACCTTATCAGCCGCAATATAGCCGCCCATGACGCCAAAGGCCTTACCGAGCGTGCCTTCAATAATCGTCACGCGCTCTGCCACGGCATCGCGATCGGTAATGCCGCCGCCACGTGGGCCGTACATGCCAACGGCGTGGACTTCATCGCAATAGGTGATGGCATTATATTTGTCGGCCAAGTCGCAAATTTCGGTGATGGGCGCGACATCTGCGTCCATGGAATAGACGCTTTCAAAGGCAATTAATTTGGGCGTTGCGGGGTCTTCCGCCTTGAGCAGATCTTCAAGATGCTCGAGATCATTATGGCGCCATACCTGCTTTTCGCAGCCGGAATTGCGGATGCCGGCAATCATGGATGCGTGGTTCAGCTCATCTGAAAAGATAACGCACCCAGGCAATATCTTCCCCAATGTCGAGAGCGTCGCTTCGTTGGAAATATAGCCGGACGTGAAGAGCAAAGCTGATTCTTTGCCGTGAAGATCGGCCAACTCATGTTCCAGATCGACATGATAATGGGTGTTTCCGCCAATGTTGCGCGTGCCGCCGGAGCCTGCGCCGACATCATGCAGCGCCTCTTCCATCGCAGCGATAACCTTGGGGTGTTGCCCCATGCCAAGATAGTCGTTTGAACACCACACCGTGATGGGCTTTGGCCCATTATGTCCGGCAAAGCAGCGCGCGTTTGGAAATGCGCCCTTATTACGCAGAATATCGATGAACACGCGATACCGGCCCTCTTCATGAAGACGGTCGATCGCTGCATTGAAAACCTTGCTGTAATCCACGGCTACATCCTGCCTGTGCGTTTGGGCGCCACTTACTCTGGTGATCGAAAAGATTCCAGCGCGAACTATTCGCAATAACCCGTTGGTCTAAGACGCTTCCTCCGTCGATACCAGCTTTGGGGGCTGTCGCGACCAAAGAGGGGCGGCCGTGCTGGTCAATTTGGCCAACAGCTTGCCGTCCTCATTGGTCAATTCCGCTTCCAAAAAGCAGGATGATTTGCCCATTTTGACGCAGCGGCCTTCGGCAAAAAGCTGACCCGGATAGGCCGGAGAGAAGAAGCTGGTTTTCAGTTCAAGTGAGGCAATAAACCCCGGCTCTCCCATGGCGACAATGCCAGCATAAGCGGCGCAATCATCCAGCATGGCGGTGACAATGCCCCCCTGAATTGTGCCACGAGGATTGATCACGCGGTCATCGGGCTGAAATGATATGCGCACTGTCTTTGTTTCAACATCGACCGACAGCACCTCCGTTCCAAACAAAAGCGCTGTGGGCGGCTTCTTGGCGTTAAACCGCTCCACCAATTGATCGCCGGTCAAAGGCATGGGCTTTCCCCTTAAAGATATTCTGTCCGGCTTAAGCCGAATCGTTGAAACGCGTCGCGGAGCTTTTGGCCTGAATCATCGTCCAGCGTCAGAACAGCGAGGCTTGATTGAGATTTGGGCCAGTCTTGCCCTGCTGTCAGATGGGCTGTCCGCCGGGCGATGCCTTCTCCCGAGTCAACAAGGGAGACCGGGTGGGGGCTTGCTGCTTGGATTTCCTCTGCCAGCAAAGGAAAATGCGTGCAGGCCAGCACCACCGCGTCAATACGGCCTCCTTCCGGCTGCTCATACAATTCTGAGATTGCCTTTTGCATATGCGTTGGATCAATGGGGATGCCGCGCAATTTCGCCTCCGCCATATCAACTAGATCCGATGACCCGTGACGAAGCACGGTGCAATCTGAGGCGAAGTCAGCCACGAGCTTGTCGACATAGGGTTGGCGCACCGTCGCATTCGTGCCCAGAACGCCAATCACGCGGGTCTTGGAAAGGGCGGCTGCGGGCTTAATCGCAGGAACCGTTCCCACAATGGGGAGGTCCAGCGCTGAGCGGACATCAGAAAGTGCAATTGTTGAAGCCGTATTGCAGGCAATCACGACTAGGCGCGGGCGATAGCGTTCTGCAAGGCGACCGAGCAGAGCGGGGACGCGTGCCGCAATCTCAGCTTCGCTTTTGGTTCCATAGGGATAGCGCGCATTATCGGCCGCATAGACGATGGGCGCGTGGGGCAGTTTGCGCTGAATGTGGGCAAGGACAGACAGCCCGCCAATGCCGGAATCAAAGACCAAGATGGGGCGCACGTCCGTCATTATGACTTGCCCTTGCATAATTGGCGGCTGTATCAAACCCCTGAGATATTAGTCGCGGGGAAAACTGATGGAAATGCCCTATGGGGTTTGGCCTGTATTGGCGCTTTTGTTTGGCTATCTGCTTGGCTCCATCCCCTTTGGCCTCATCCTCACCCGCCTATTTGGCGCGGGGGATATTCGGCAAATAGGATCTGGCAATATCGGCGCGACCAATGTGTTGCGCACGGGTCGAAAAAGCCTTGCTGCGGCAACGCTCATCCTTGATGCGTTGAAAGGGGTGGTGGCGGTTCTCATTGCAGCCCGTCTTGGCAATGGGTTTGAACTCTTAGGCGCTGTGGGCGCTTTTTACGGGCATCTTTTTCCCATT
>CAMAQU010000162.1 GCA_945860425.1 Sphingomonas paucimobilis | reverse complement strand
CATCTTGCGCGACAAGAGCTTCACCAAGATGGATGTGGCCGATTTTGATCTGGTCGTGAAAATCCACCTGCTTGGGTCGGCCTATGCCACCAAAGCCGTTTGGGATTTGATGCGAGAGCAGAATTACGGCCGTATCCTCATGACCGCCTCTTCAACGGGCCTTTACGGCAATTTCGGCCAGACCAATTATGGCGCGGCCAAGCTGGGCCTGGCTGGCTTCACCAAGTCGCTCTATCTTGAAGGCGCGAAGAACAATATCAAGGTCAACACCATTGCCCCGCTCGCCGGGACGCGCATGACCGAAGACATTATGCCGGAAGAAGCCTTTAAGGCGTTCAGCCCGGTCAACGTCGTCCCGGCTGCGCTCTTCCTCGTGTCGGAAGACTGCCCAACCAACACGATCATGGGTGCAGGTGGCGGCTTCTTCCACACCGCCAATGTCACCATGACGCGCGGCGTTGCCCTGCCCGCAGGCGAGCGGACACCCGAAGCGGTCGCCGCCCATTGGGCACAGATCAGCGACCGCACGGGCGAAACCGTGCCGCAATCCGGCGCGGAGCAGTCCATGGCCGCGATCCAGCGTCTACAGGGCAATTAATCAGGCTAAGGTCCGCTGCGCCCTCGGGCATGGCGGACCCAATCTGGCCTCTGGTCGTGTGAGATTTACTCCGCGACCAGCTTCATAAGCCGACGTTCCACAGGTGCGAGAACAGGGCCAAGCTCCTGCCCGCGCTTTAGAACAATGCCATGTTCACCAAGCAAGGCCCATTGGCCTTGCCGATTGCGGAGCGCCGGACGCTTTTCAATTCGGATCTCCGGGCGCTCAGCAGCGCGGCGATAGGCGCTGAACACAGCAGCATCCTTGCCCATGTCCATCGCATAATCACGCCAATGGCCGGCAGCGACCATCCGCCCGTAAAGGTCAAGAATGCGGGTCAGTTCCGTTCGATCAAATGCAACCTGCCCACCCGAGAATGGAAAAGGGGCGACAACCCCCATTAGGCGCTCGTCCAACGCGCGGCGGCGTCCTTATTGTCCGTCAGTTCGGCCAGACGTTTCTGCAACTGCTCCATTTCGCATTTGAGGATTTCAAGCTGCTGCGTTGCCGGATCAAACTGATCACGACACGGCGTGCCATAGGGCATGAAAGTCATTTGATACTCTTGGGCATCCACCAATAAGGGCCGCGCCGGAATGCCAACCATCGTTGCTCCTTCGGGGACGTCCTTCGTCACGACAGCATTGGCCGCAATCCGCGCGCGCTTGCCAACGGTGACGGGGCCAAGAACGGCTGCCCCTAAGCTGATGATGGCATCATCTTCAATCGTTGGATGGCGCTTGCCCCCTTCGCCACTGGTCGGGTTGGTGCCGCCAAGCGTTGCGCCCTGATAAATCGTCACATTATCGCCAATTTCGGCGGTTTCACCGATGACGACAAACCCATGATCGATGAAGAAATTCTTGCCAATCTTAGCACCGGGATGAATATCAATAGCGGTCAGGAAGCGCGAAAAATGGTTCACCACACGCGCCAGAAAAAACAGGTCCGCCTCAAACAGCCAATGCGCTGCCCGGTGGAAGGCGAGGGCCCACACGCCCGGATAAATCAGGATTTCCCAGCGTGAACGTGGGGCTGGGTCTCGGGCTTTGATCGAGTCCAGATAGGTAATGACGGCATCAAACACAGCTCGAAGTCCTTCCCTCTACCCAGATAACTTAGGCTTGATTGACCGCAACTTCCAGCTTTTCGTGCCAAAAGGCTTAGGCGGACCTCTTGTTTGATAGAAGAAATTACTTAGATTAGGCCTAATAATCGAACGAGGCGATGAATGAGCGTTTTTCTTCCCACGTTGAAGCAGCTTCAATATCTTGTTGCGCTGCACGACCACGGCCATTTCGGCAAAGCGGCCGACGCCTGTTTTGTGACGCAATCGACTCTGTCTGCCGGCTTGCGTGAGTTGGAGTCGTTGATTGGCGTGACCTTGGTCGAGCGCAACCGGCGCGTGGTGCGCTTTACATCCTTGGGGGATCGGATCGCCGAAAAGGCGCGCCGCGTGGTGCGGGAAGCCGAAGAACTGGGCGATATGGTGAAGGCGGGCGGCAAGCCCTTATCTGGCGAATTAAGGCTGGGCGTGATTCCGACGATTGCGCCCTTCCTCCTCCCCCGTCTATTGCCGCCGATGCGCCGTGACTGGCCGGATTTGAAGCTTTTCCTGCGAGAGGAAACCAGCGCCGCCGCATGTGAATCCCTTCACCGGGGACGTCTGGATTGTGTGCTTCTCGCCCTGCCCTATGCGTGTGGCGAGGTGGATAGCGAGGTGCTTTTTGAAGATCGCCTCTACGTTGCCTATCCGGCGGGGGAAGTTACGCCTCCGCAGGTACCGGCAGACGCAATTGACCATAGTCGGCTGCTGCTGTTGGAAGATGGGCATTGCCTGAAAGATCATATTCTCGACGCCTGCAACAGGCCTGAATTGCGGGCTGAAGCCAAGATGCTCGGCACATCGCTGCACACCCTTGTTCAGATGGTCGACAATGGTCTGGGCGTCACAATGCTCCCAAAAATGGCGATAGATGCTGGCATATTGTCCAATACGGGCATCCAAATTCGTCCGCTTGAGGCGGCACATGCGGCCCGCTCTATCGCGATCGTCTGGCGCAAGGGCAGCCCGCGCGCCAAAGATTTTCAGATGCTGGCAAAAGTCCTGCGGGACGAGCAAGGCCTGACAGAGGCATCCGCAAAGCCCGCAACCTTGAGCGAGATCAATCCTTAAGCCACCGGGCCGACGCATCAGCGTCCCCTAAGCGCGCATCAACCCAGCGGCTTTTGCCAGAGACCCATTCTTGCTTCCAAAAAGGGGCGCTGGTTTTCAAGTGATCGATCAAAAACGCGCACGCCTCCAAAGCGGCGGCGCGATGGGCGCTTGCCGTTCCCACAAAGACGATCCGCTCCCCCATAGCCAGCTCACCAATGCGGTGGACCACGATAGCGCCCAATAGGGGCCAGCGGGCACACGCGGCCTCAACAAGCGCTTCAAGGCTCCGTTCGGTCATGCCGGGATAATGTTCCAGCATCAGTCGATCCACCCCGTCATCCCCACGCACAAGGCCTGTGAAGCTTGCAACGGCACCCGCTCCTAAAGCGTCCAGCAGCGCCAGCTCCGTGCCGGGGTCAAAATCCTGCGATTGGACCCGGACGGTCTTCATCCTCCCGTCACCGGGGGAAAAAAGGCGATTTCCGACGAGCCTGAAATATCTTGCTCAAAATCTGCCATGGTTTGATCAACCGCAACGCGCACCCGGCCAAGGTCCAGAAAGGCGGCCTGATGCCGATGTGAGCGGTTGGAGAGCCAGCGGACCAGATCAGACGCAGTGACCATATCAGGCGGCAGATCAATAACCTCGCTTGAAACGCCAATAATCTCTCGAAACTGGGCAAAATAAAGGATGGAGAGCTGCATTGCTCAGTCCATATGGCGAATGCCAACCCGCAGATAATCCCACCCTGTGACCATCGTCAGGGCAGCGGCCGCCCAAAGGGTAGAAAGCCCGACCCATTTAATCCAAGCAATATCGGCAAAGGCCCCGGCCAAAATCAACGCGCCGAGCGAGACAATTTGAAATGTGGTTTTCCATTTGGCGAGCTTGGTGACCGGAACCGAGACGCGCAGTCCCGCCAAAAATTCACGCAAGCCGGAAACTGCAATCTCCCTAATCAGGATGATAATCGCTGCAATAACGTGCCACCCGTCTATATCGCCAGTCGCGACCAGCATAACGATGACTGCGGCGACCATAATTTTGTCGGCAATTGGATCCAGAAACACACCAAGCTTTGACACTGTGCCCTGCGCCCGCGCCAAATAACCGTCGAAATAATCCGTAATGCCCATCAAGCAATAGAGCGCAAAGCCGAGCAAATACCCAAGCTGCCAGCCGGGATACCAGAGCAAGGCGACAAGAACGGGCACCGTAAAGATGCGCGACAGCGTCAAAATATTGGGCAAACTGTTTATCACGTCCAAACCCTTAAAGCGTTTGCGTCGATGGGAAAAGCTAGGTTATGCGCTTTATCGAAAAATTCCTCTTTGGGGTCGCCAGCCTTCACCATGCAGACTTCTTTTCGCCTTTTAGGAGAACGGCGCTTCCTGCCCCTGTTCATCACCCAGTTTCTAGGGGCATTTAACGATAATCTGTTCCGCATGGCGATGGTGGTTTTGGTTACCTACACCATTCTGAAAGATCCCGCGCAGGAAGCCAGCTTCAGTGCCCTTGCAGGCGCGCTCTTCATCCTGCCCTATTTCTTGTTTTCGGCAATTTCGGGACAATTGGCAGACGCGCGCGACAAGGCGAAGTTGATCCGGATCATCAAGACCGCCGAAATTGTTATCAT
>CAMAQU010000161.1 GCA_945860425.1 Sphingomonas paucimobilis | reverse complement strand
AATGATCTGAGTGCAGCCAGAGCCTATCGCGAAGCTGTTGCCTCTGGCGACCGCGCGCTTGCCCTTGCATCAGCACGTCAGCTTGAAAAATTGAACAAGCTCCCCGCGGATGCCCATTTACTGCTGATCGGCAGTCACTTGCAGGCGCGCGACATTGCAGGTGCGCAGGCAATCCTTGCCAAGCTGGAAGCCGAAAAACAGTTTGAGCAACTTCTGCCCGTTATCCGCTGCTGGGTCGGCATCGCCGCGCGCAATCCACTTGCTCCAGAGTTTATCAATGGCGCTGAACCCAATGGGCTGGGTGCCAGTATGACAGTGGAGCAACGCGCCTTTGCCAGCTTGATGGCAGGCCGAAAAATCGAAGGACTCTCGCTGATCAAATCCTCCACACAAGGCGATGGGCGTTCGGGCGTCACGCGGATGGTGGGGGCAGCAACTCTACAAAAGCTGGGCGATCCCCTCTCGGCACGCCAGCTGATCGAAGGCCCGGACCCGGGCTTCGTGCTGGCGCTACGCTTGCTCGAGGAAAAGCGCCCCATTGGCGGCGCGATTGACACCCCGGTCAAGGGTCTTGCATTTTTTTACGCCCGCCTCGCATCCGACATGGCACGCAATCGCGTTGATTTCTTTGCGATGACGCTCGGGCGTTATGCCCGGTTTCTTGACCCCGACAGCCCCCTTATTGCCTTAACCGAGGCGCAGGGTCTTGCTGCCAATGACGATGATCAAGAGGCGCTCAAGGCCCTGAACATGATTGACCCAAGCGGGCCATATGCATCGATTGCCGATGACAGCCGCATCTCCCTTCTCCAACGACTTGGCCAGTCAGACGAAGCGGCGCGGATTGCTCTGGCAGCAGCACAAGCTTCCGCAAATGCGACAGATTATGCGCGGCTCGGCGATGTGCTGAACCAACAGGGCAAATATCGCGATGCCGCCGCTGCTTATGATCAGGCGCTTGCCGCATCTCCTGCGCCCCGCGCGCCGGACGATTGGGGCATTTGGCTGTTGAAAGGCAATGCCCTTGTGCAAGCGGGGGACTGGCCAGCCGGCGAGGCGGCCTTGCGCAAGGCGCTTTCGCTCGCACCTGACCAACCGTCCATTCTCAATCTTTTGGGCTATGCCCTTTTGGAACGTCGCCAGTCGATCGATGAGGCCAAGCAGTTGATTGCCCGCGCATCGGCCTCGCGCCCAGACGATGCCGCGATCACCGACTCGCTGGGCTGGGCCTATTATCTTTTGGGTGATTTTGAACGCGCTGTGTCTACTTTGGAAACGGCGGCTCTCGCCGATGAGAATGAACCCACCATTCGCGAACATCTGGGGGATGCCTATTGGCGCAATGGCCAACGGGTTGCCGCGCGCTATGCATGGCAGGCTGCGCTTTTGCTCGCAGAAGGAGATGCTGCCGCTCGTCTTGCGGAAAAGGCCGATTTTGGCCTGACCGACAAGACCGAAGCCCGCTGACACCTCAAATGGCCGAATTGTTGCACGATACAGCTTATGCGAAAATCAACCTTGCGCTCCATGTCCGGCACAGGCGCGCAGATGGCTATCACGCGCTGGAAACGCTCTTCGTCTTTGCCGAAGATGGGGATGAACTGACGGCCACCCCATCCGATGTGTTTAGCCTCGCCATAAGCGGGCCATTTGGGCAGGGATTGTCCACCGGGCCAGATAATCTGGTGCTCAAGGCCGTTATGGCGCTGGCCAAGGCCAATGGCATAAAAAGCGGTCTTGCGCTTACGCTTGATAAGAATTTGCCCATTGCCGCAGGCATTGGTGGCGGTTCGGCGGATGCGGCGGCAGCCCTAAGACTGGCGGCAAAGATTTGGCAGCTTGGGCCTGACACTATCGGGCCAGAAGCCATTGCGCCCGCAATTGGGGCCGATGTCCCCGCCTGTCTCCACGCCCAAAGCTGCTATGGATCCGGCGTTGGTGATGCGCTGACCAATGCCCCTGATCTTGGCCTGAAGGGGCAACCGATCTTGCTGGTGAACCCCAATGTGGCGTGCCCAACCGGACCCGTATTTGCCGCATGGGATGGCGTGGATCGCGGCCCGCTTTCCCTGAAAGACTGGCAATTGGGCCGAAATGATCTGGAACAGCCCGCAATCGGCCTTGTGCCAGTGATCACCGATGTTCTGGCCTTGCTTGCCAAACAGCCGGGCGTCGATCTCGTCCGCATGTCGGGGTCAGGTGCGACGTGCTTTGCGCTGTTTTCTGACGCACAAAAAAGGGACGCTGCGGCCAAGGCCATTGCCGCCGCGCGTCCTTCTTGGTGGACACTCGCAACCCAGCTGCGCTGAGCAGGAAAAAGCCTCGCCCTAAAACCCGAAGCGCAGGGTCATGCGCACGTCACTTCCCGAAAGTGGCGCATAATCCTTCAAAAAGCTGGCATGCCGCCGGGAAACAACATCAAAGATGTTATTGGCCGAAACAAGCAGGTTCACGTCCCGATCCTTACCCCATGGCCGCCAATTGAGGCTGGCATTGACCAGAGTATAGGAAGGTGTCGCCGTTTCAAACGGGGCAATGCGTGTCTGGCCATCCACCCATTCTGTTTCAAGGCGCGCATCCAGCATATCGGACTGAGCCTCAAGCCCGCCCAACAGGCGGAGCGCAGGGATACGGGGGGCCGCCAATTTGCCATTTGGCGCGGAGATCGTCGCGCGTGAGACATCCCCTACGCTATCGAGATTGAGGGTGAAGGCGCCAATTGTCCCAAGCCGCAGCGAAGCTTCAAATTCAGCTCCATAATGGCGCGCCTTATTCTGCTGAAACTGAAAGAGAGGCAGGCCATCTATGGTCTCACCATTGGGCAGTTCATAAATGAAATTGCCAAACCAGCTTTGGTAAAGTGAGGCGGACAGCGCAAAGCCTTCGCCGTTACCACGCAGGGTCAACTCCAAACCCTTGGACGTTTCCTTCTCCAAATCTGGGTCGCCAATCTCATAGGCCTGCGTGCCTGCATGCGGACCGTTGGGGAAGAGCTCTTCTGCCGAAGGCGCACGCTCTGTGTAGGAGCTGTTCAACCCGATCCGCCATCCATCCGCCACTTCATAGGCAGCCCCCAGCGAGCCAGAGATGGCCGTGAAGCGACGCCGCGCCTCTGATGTGCCAAGGATGTCATCCTGTTCTGCATTGGCCACGGCGCGTTCTATCCGGCCCCCTGCCTCGGCCCTTAAAGCGCCCAGATCAAGCGACTGAACTGTGAACAAACCCAAATATTCCGCCTTGATCTTGGGAAGATATTTCTCTTCCCCGATGATGTTGAGCTTGCGCACCAGAGCCTGTGCGCCAATTGCCCCGGTCCAGCCCGCCATTTCTTGCTGGATCAGATCAAGGCGCCCCTCCCAGCCTGAGTGGTAGAAGCTGGTGCCAATGACACCGCCCTCTTCCAACTCGTTATGCTGGTAATCAGCATAGCCTGCGCGCAGACGCACCGCATCGATAAAGCCACTCTTCAGCTTAACCTCTCCGCGCAGATCGACGCGCGTTTGCACCACATCCAGCTTCACTTCATGGGCATGGCTCTCATGGCCTTCCTCGGCGGCTTGATCATCATGGTGAGTGTCATAACGGACTGGAACGCCGTATAGTGAGTCATATCGGCTGACCGAAAGTCCAAGGCTTCCGCCCTCCCCAATATAGGCAGCCCCCCCTGCAATTTCCCAAGTGCGTGCGCTGCTATTGGGCAATTCCCCCTTCAGGTCGGCCAAATCCTGCACCTCGGCCTCGTCACTTGCCATGGCCTCATTGCCCAGATCATCGCTGAGCACATATCCGCCAATCTTCAAATTTCCGGTTTTGGAATAGCTGCCATCCACATGAACGACGAGACGATCCGTCACTGCCAGATCAGCCCGCGCGCTGGCCGATCGCTCCTCAGCCGCGCTGCCATAGGTGGCCACAGCATCAATATGCACCGCTTCAGACGGCACTTTTCGGGGGATACGGCTGTCGATGACATTGACGACACCGCCAATGGCCGAAGAGCCGAACAGCAAAGCCGCCGGACCACGCAGAACCTCGATGCGATCCGCCGTCAATGGGTTGATGACGACCGCATGATCGGCACTGGTGTTTGAAATATCGAAACTGCCAATCCCATCGGACAGAATGCGAACCCGCTCCCCTTGAAAGCCGCGCAGCACAGGGCGCGACGCATTCGGGCCAAAGGATGTGGCGGAGACGCCGGCCTGCCGCGACAGCGTTTCCCCAATGGTCGGTCGGAGATCACGGGCCAATTCTTCGGAAGACACAATGGAGGTTCCCGCCAATATGTCAGCCTGATTGCGGGCGATAATGGCTGTCACCACCAAATCCGCGTCGCCAACATGGTCGCCATGTTCATCCCGCGTCGCTTGTGCAAGGGACGGAGCCGCAGCAATAAGAG
>CAMAQU010000160.1 GCA_945860425.1 Sphingomonas paucimobilis | reverse complement strand
TAGCTTTGGGATGAGCCGATTGATCAGGGTCGACGGATCATTAAAGCTGCGCGCCATATCGAATAGCTGCCGGAATTTGGCGGTAATCGTCACATTGAACACAAAGGGCAGATTCGACGCGCCAAGGATCTTGATTGGCAGCTTTGTTCGCCCGCCTTCTATAGGCGCCTGATTAACCCCTGCAAAGCTGATGCGTGTTATGACATCGCCATCAATCGCGCCATTTAGGTCAATGGATAGCCGGTCATATCGCATGGATTTCAACGCATCGAATGCAAAGCGACTGATGAGGCCGAGGTCCCCATTGGACACATCCCCCACATAAGAGAGCGTTCCACCACCCCGGGCAACCAGCCGCCCCCCTTCGATCCGACCGCCCGCTGCATCGAAAATCATTGGCAAATGCCCGTCATAAGTCCCTGTAGCTGTTATGTTTTCAAACTGCATAGCCGCAATGAAGCGCCCGGCGTCCAGCCCCTCAATGCCAAAGGTCAGACGCCGATCGGCAGCTTGCGCCATATCGAGGATCGTCGGCTCAAGGATAAGAACGCCACCTGCAAAGGGCCACCGCCCGCCTTCCACCTGAAGCTTATAGCCGGGCAGAATGCGGTATCGCACCTGCCCGTCTGAAACGAGCACGCCGGGATTGACACTGGCAAGGCGCACCTGCTGCCCAGGGGAAGTCACAAGGCCCAGAAGGTCGGTGAAATTTATATCCCCACTCAGACCCGTGACTGGACCAAAGGCGGCCGCAAAATCGAGCCCATCGGTTGAAAAACGGCCGCTGCTTGTAACCCCTTGCGGCGTCCAATCGATCCGGCCCTGCCCACGCAGGCTGCCTTTAACATTGGCGACAACGCCCAGCGTGACGGGGCTAATCGCCTCTGGCTGAAGCCGATCATTGAAGGATAGCTTCTCAACCTCAAGTTGAGCGCCACCCCGGCCATCTGACAGATTATGCTGCAAGGCCAATCTACTTACCAAAGCGCCAGATTTTGGCTCGCGCAAGAGCGCCTCTCCCCGCATGTGCGTGCCCGTCAGTCGAAGCTGTATCGCATCCGCAGATATAGGGAAAAATCGCGGTTCTGCCTGACGATCTGCGATCATCATCTTGCCATCAAAGAGGAGCCCCGCCTGTGTGACGCGCCAACGCCCCGCACCTTGGCTGGCAGACAGAGGCACGGCCCCAAGACTGCCAGAAAGACCGGTCATATCCCCCGATAGACCAGCGGGCGTCGACCGGCCCGTCACCAATGCAGCGGTCAAGACCGACACATCTGTGCCATTTTGAAGCCGGACCGAAGGGGCCAAAACACGCCAATGCCCGCCTTTGAGGCTGTAAGTCGCCCCAGCGACCGAGAAACGGATGGGGGACTTATCCAGCACTCCAACCAACCGAACCGGGGCAAGCCGAACATCCCGTTGCCCCAGACACGCCGTCATGACAGCGGGCGACAAGCGCAACTGGGCGATCCGCACCACGCGATAGCGAATGGGAACACATCCCCGCCACAAAGCGCCTTTCTCCATGCGGATTGGCAGCGTGAGGCCTGTTATGCGCCCCGTGCCCAAAGGCCCATCTAAAGTCGCCACAGTCTTGAGCGACACCCCCTGCGCGCCAAGGCTGATCCGCATTGGAGCCAAAGTGAGGCGCGCGCCGTCCGCGACATAAGGCTGGAAATTCAGTGTGCCCGATTGGCCAGTGAAGAGTGCACGGCCAGACGGAAACAGCCCGCCCCCAAATCGCGCCATCCCTCTTAAGAAAAGCCCGGAATTATTTGCCGTCACCACATCCTTGCCCGGCATGCGCAAGACGACCCCCGATGCGCTGAGAAGTCCAATGTCAGATAGGTTCACCGCAAATTTGCCGTCGCTATGGCTGGCGGCAAACCGCGCCTGCCCCGTCACGCCGCGCGACAAACCGTCAACGGCAGTGGCAAGCTGACGCGCGACTGGGCCAATGGGCGTTGCGCCACCAAGACCGCGCAACTGCTGCGCGATTTGGCGTGTCTGACGCCCCGGCATCAGACGCAAAACCCGAGCTTGCCCGGCGGTTTCCAGCCCGCGCGCGCTCCAAACCACATCCCCATCTGCCCGGGCCTGCAAGGCCGCAACATCCCGCCCCACAAGAGAGGCCAAGCCCAGTTGAAACTTGGCACTTGTCTTCTGAGCATCCCCTGAAAACTCAAATGTCGCATCGCCGCCCCGCGCGGTCAGATCACCCTGCGTCAGCCGCGCCAAGGCAGCGCGCGCCGATCCGCGCCAATCACGACCATCTTCGGCTATGCTGGCATCCAGCTGAATATCTCCCGCTTCTCCGGCGAGATTGGCACATCCAAGCTTGGCAAAGCGGATCGGACCAGAAAAACTTGGCCGCGCTCCAATGACCGCCACATCGCCCGAGACGCTCAGGCGCTGTGCCGTGCAGCCAAGGGCCGCAATCTGGGGGGCCAAAAGCACCAGCCTGCCTTCAAAGCCCGCCCGCAACCCACCTTGCCCATCAAGGCGCAGGCCGATTGGCCCATAGGGCGTCTCCACTTGCGCGCGTGCATCCTCAAGCGCGACATCGAGTCGCGGCAGACGAAAAGGCTCTTGGCTTGGCGGCGGTAGCAAGCGATCGACGATGCCCATGTTAATTTTTTGATCGATGACGCGTGCCCGCAAACGCACCCCGCCCGCGCGAACGGCCTTGATCGACAGGCCACTCAAACTTGGCCCGACATCAATTTCCAACCAGTCGGCCGTTAAATCCGGACGCTGTGGATCGCCAATACGTACCTTTTCCAGACGCTGACGCCGTGTCTCTATCGCTTTGATTTCATAAGAGGCTTTCACGCCACGCTGGGCCAGAAAATCATCGATCGCCTCTTTGGCCAGCGGTTCTCGATGGCTCCACAGCGCGATGAGTGCTGCGCCCAGGCCGATTGCCAGCGCAAGCCAAATCCAAAGAACGATGCGTCGAACCGCCATGACCCATTCCAAGCCGCTTTAAGCCTATCAATCAAGCGCAATTGCGCGCCTGACACGGCAAGGTTAGCGTCTGAGTATGAACGACAGCACAATAGATGGATCGGGGCATCGTGCGCGGCTTAGAAAACGTCTGATTGAAGGCGGGCCAGATGCGCTGCTGGATCATGAGATTATTGAATATCTGCTCGGCCTTGCCATCCCCCGACGCGATACCAAGCCGCTAGCCAAGCGATTGGTTGCGGAATTTGGGGGCCTGGCCGGCCTTCTTGCGGCGGACGCAGAGGCCATCGCGCGCAATGGGGGCTTGAGCGAAACGGCAGTCGCCGCCTTGAAAATTGTTCAAGCCGCCGCCCTGCGCATGCTGGCGGGCCCCATCAAGAACCAACCCATATTGGGCCATTGGCAAGCTTTGCTCGATTATCTTCGGGCCGATCTCGCTGCGCTCACGGTGGAGCGGGTGCGTGTGCTGCATCTCAATTCGCGCAATATGCTCATCCGGGATGAGCTGATGGCCGAAGGCTCCATTGATCAGGCCGTGATCCATGTCCGCGAAGTCATCCGCCGGGCGATGGATTTGGGGTCTGCCGCGCTCATCTTGGTGCATAATCACCCCTCGGGCGATCCCTCCCCCAGCCGGGCCGATATTCAGCTGACGCGCGACATTGCAGAGGCGGGCCGCAAGCTTGGCATAACCGTGCATGACCACATCATCATCGGCGCAAATGGCCATAGCTCTATGCGGACATCGGGGCTTTTATCCTGATTTCAGGAATTCTGCCCAGAAAGCATGTCTTTTGAGCGTCGCAAAGTTGCCGCTCTGCGATCAGCCTGCTAGCGGGACGCGCGCACACTCAGCCAGACAGGACAGCCCATGATTCCCCGCTACGCCCGCCCCGACATGGTCAAGATTTGGGAACCCGAATCCCGCTTTCGCATCTGGTTTGAAATTGAGGCGCATGCAACGGATGCTCTGGCGGACTTGGGCGTTGTTCCAAAATCCGCAGCCAAGGCGCTGTGGGATTGGTGGGCCACCAATCCGGCCATTGATGTTGCGGCAATTGACGCGATTGAAGCCGTCACCAAGCATGATGTGATCGCCTTCCTCACTTGGGTCGCCGAAAATGTGGGCGAAGAAGCCCGCTTCATGCATCAGGGCATGACGAGCTCTGACGTGCTCGATACCTGCCTGTCCGTTCAGTTGACGCGCGCCAGCGACATTTTGCTGGCGGACCTGGATGCGCTGCTCGCTGCGATTAAGCGTCGTGCCTTTGAACATAAAATGACGCCCAGCATCGGTCGCAGCCACGGTATTCACGCTGAACCTGTGACCTTCGGCCTAAAAATGGCTGAAGCCTATGCCGAATTCTCGCGCTGCAAAGACCGCCTGATCGCGGCCCGTGCCGATATTGCCACCTGCGCCATTTCTGGCGCTGTCGGCACATTT
>CAMAQU010000159.1 GCA_945860425.1 Sphingomonas paucimobilis | reverse complement strand
GATCCGCTGGAAGATGTCTGGCTGGGGGATCTTTTGGCAGATGGTGCTGGTGATCATCGGCCGCTCGTTGTGCTGGATCAGGTGACGGATCCCCATAATGTGGGTGCTATTCTGCGCTCTGCCGCCGCCTTCAACGCGCTGGGCATTGTGACGCAAGATCGCCATGCCCCGCCCGAATCGGGGGCCTTGGCCCGATCTGCCTCTGGCGCGCTGGAAATTGTGCCCTGGGTGCGCGTGGTGAATTTGTCGCGTGCGCTGGATGAGATTGCGGAGGCTGGTTTCTGGCGTATCGGCCTCACTGGCCATAGTGACCGATTGCTGGGGGATGCCATTGGCACGGCCCGGGTCGCCTTGGTTCTGGGCGCAGAGGGCGAAGGCATGCGCGCAAATACGGAGGCGCATTGCGATGAACTGGCCAAGCTGCCGATCAGCAACCAGGTGGAAAGCCTCAATGTCTCCAATGCGGCGGCCATTGCGCTCTACGCCACGGCGGCGCGCGGCTAGGCAAAGAAAAAGCCCCGTTTTTGGCGGGGCTTTTTCTTGGTTGATCTGATCTCTGGATCAGTCTTCCTGAGCGATAGTGACCTTCAGGCCGTCCAGTTCTTCCTTGAAATGGATTTGGCAGGATAGGCGTGACCGCGCGTCGCGGAAAGAGGAGCTGTCGAGCAAGTCATTTTCATCTTCGCTCATCGGCTCCACCTTGTCGGCAAAGGCCTCATCGACATGGATATGGCAGGTCGCGCAAGAGCAGCAGCCGCCGCACAGGGCCAAAAGCTCGTCAAAGCCAGCATCACGGATAATTTCCATGACCGACAGGCCTGTTTGACCCTCAACCGTCTTTTCGGTTCCGTCACGTGTCACGACAACCAGCTTAGCCATGTTCAGTCCTCTTGATAATCTCGGCGTTGAAAAGCGTCGCTAGCTTCGATGGCCAGTGTTATCAAGCGCGGAGTCGCTTGGAGGGGAAGATCGGGATGGCGCAAGCTGAATTGAACGCGGCAATTGACGCGCTGATTGGCGCAGAGCCCATATTTGGCAAGGCCGTTGAACGGGTTGGCTATCCTGAACCGCGCTCGCGAACGCCGGGCTATGAAACTCTGTTGCGCACGATCATCGGCCAGCAGGTCAGCGTGAAGGCAGCAGCCTCTATCTGGGCGAAACTTGCGGCAGGGCTGGGCGATATGACCCGCCCGGACATCCTGCTTTCGGCGGATCCAGAGACATTGCGGGGGTTTGGCCTATCTCGGCAGAAGCAAGGCTATGCCGTCAGTCTTGCCCAATTAGTGGCCTTGGGGGAGCTGAATCTGCTGAACCTGCCCAAAGAGGATGAGGAGGCGATTGCCCTGCTGACCCGCGTGAAGGGCATTGGGCGCTGGTCGGCAGAGATCTATCTGATGTTCGCAGAAGGCAGGCCAGATATTTGGCCCGCAGGCGATCTGGCGGTGCAGATTGAAATTGGGCGTTTGTTCGGGATGGACGGACGGCCTTCAGAACGCACCATCCGGGACATGGCAGAGCCATGGCGTCCGCACAGAAGTGCCGCCGCCATACTGGCCTGGCATCATTATAATATTCAGGCGATTTAGCGGGCCGTTGACGGTGATGCCACAAGGCTGGCGGCTTCCAATTCGTCAAGCGCAGCGCGCACCTTGAGATAGCGGCGCGCCTTTGCCTGCCATGCTTGTGCTTTCTGCGCGCCCGGAAGGCTGGCGATCTCCTTCATCGCCAAATCGACCCTGTCATGGGATAGGGCGCGGCGTGCGCGATCCAGCTTCATCGCCGGCATTTCCGATGGTTGATCGGCGCGCCGGATGACAACAAGGCCATCTAGGCTGCTTGTAATGCGGTTCAGCCAGCTTCCATCGGGTGCGGCGGGCACCAGCAACTCTGGCGCGATCATCTCCAGATCTTCTTGCAGCTGATCGAGCGAAACGGGCTGGCGCGCATTGGTGATGAGCTGGGCAACAGCCTTTGGCTTCATAGATCCAAAATGCTGCTGAAGCGCAGTTTCCAAATAGCCAAGCGGAAGGCCGCGTTCAATGGCGCGACGCGTGGCGATGATGATGAGAAGCGTTTCAGCCCGCGATGCATCTTCAAGAGCATTGTCCGCCCGCGCATCAATCTTGGCCAATCGCGTCTCAAGCTCTTCGACATTGGCTGGGGTCAGATCCGTTTTGGCGCGCGCCGGAACAGGCGCAGGCTTGGGCTGGGATGTGCCTGTTGCCAGATCTTGCGGGACGATCCAGTCCCGCACGGGCGTCCACTGTGTCACGGCCCAAGCCATCGCAAGCGTGCCGACGACAAAAGCGACGAAGGCAAAGATCATCAACCCGCGAATCGAGCCTGACCGCCTGATCTGCGAATTGGGTGAGGGCGTCGGATCATCCATGGCTCTGCTCTGCTCCTTCATTCGTCCGCGCACAAGGGGGCAGCAAGGCCAAGCATGGCATCGGCGCTGGGTCGTTCGGGCCAGAGGAGATGCTTCCACCCGTCACCAGCCGCTTTGGCGACTTGTGCGCTGAGAGCAATCAGGCTCGACGCGCCCTTCGCGCCAGCAAGCTCTGAAAGGCGGCGGGCAGCACGAGGTGAATGGGCGAGAATGACGCAGGGCGACTGTAACGCCACCTCGAGCTTGGGCGGCAAGGGTAGTTCGGTTGCGCGATAGGCTGTGCGCTCATCGCAGGTCAGACCCTCAACTCGCACAGGCTTATAGGGATCCCCAACAAGATGCAGGACGTGACGAAAGCCAAGTTTCACGGCTTGCGTTCCAAGCGCTTGCCCATCGGCATCGCCCGTGATGATTGTTTCAAACCCTGCTTTGCGCGCGGCCTGCGCACTGGCTTTTCCGACCGCTAAAAGCGGCAGGTGCGTGAGCTGCTTTAGGACAGGCAAAGAGGTCCGAATAGAATTCGAACTGGTTATCAATATTGCATCATAAGATATTGATAAATCGATATTAAATTCAACTGGAATGATAGAGTATAAAGGTGCTGCAACCACGCTCAGCCCCAGCGCACGGGCGGCTTCCGCCGTCGCTTGATTGCCCGGTTCGGGCCGGACAATGATGCAGGGTTTCACCCGAAAACCGCCCGCAATTTGGGGGGCGCGCGATCCAGCAGGGTCTTGGCCAGAACCGCTGGGTCATTGCCTTCGCCCGCTTCGCACAATTGGCCATCCTCGCTCAGGATTTCGGCCTTGAGCCAAACGGCGTCTTGCACGATCTGCGCATGTGCCGCGACGGGGGAATGGCAATCCGCGTTCAGCGCGGCAAGGAAGGATCGTTCTGCCATGACACAGGCAAAGGTCGGCGCATGGCTGATGGCCTGAAGCAGCGGTCGAACCCTATCATTGCTGGTCAGCGTTTCGATCCCGACAGCCCCTTGGGCAGGGGCGGGCAGCATCTCTGCCATGTCAATTGGGGTGCCGATATCGGCCATGCTCAGCCGATCTAGCCCCGCTGCGGCCAGCAGGGTTGCCTCTGCCTCTCCCGCATCCAGTTTCGACAGGCGTGTCGCCACATTTCCGCGAAAGAGCACAATTTTCAAATCAGGCCGAGCACGAAGCAGCTGCGCCGTGCGCCTTGGTGCGCTGGTGCCAATGCGCGCGCCGTGGGGGATATCTGCGATCCGCGCGGCACCGATCAGCCGATCACGGGCATCGGCGCGCGGCAGCATGGCAATAATCTCCAAACCATCCGGGCGAATGGTTTCCACGTCCTTCATCGAGTGGACGGCAAAATCAATCTCCCCGTCAAACAGGGCGCGATCCAGCTCTTTCGTCCACAAAGCCTTGCCGCCGACCTCTGCTAAGGGGCGGTCCTGAATGCGATCTCCGCTGGCCGTCATGGCGACAATTTCAACGCGATCTGCGGCCCAGCCATGCGTTTTGAGCAAGGCGTCACGCACCAAATGCGCCTGTGCCAGCGCCAAGGGGGAGGCGCGCGTTCCAAGTTTGAGAGGCTTATCAATCATAGCGGTGCTTGTGCTAGCGGCGTGTGCGGCTAGAGGGAAGGGCAATGGCACTCATTCTTGGCCTTGAATCCAGCTGCGATGAAACAGCAGCCGCGTTGGTCACCAGCGATCGTCAGGTTTTGGCGCATTGTCTGGCAACGCAAGACGCGCATCATCGACCCTTTGGTGGCGTCGTCCCCGAAATCGCGGCGCGCGCGCATGTGGAGGTGATGACGCCGTTAGTGGAACAGGCGCTGGCAGAGGCAGGCGTGGCGCTATCTGATGTGGATGCCATTGCTGCAACCGCCGGCCCGGGGCTAATTGGTGGGGTGATGGTGGGGCTGGTGACGGGCAAGGCGCTCGCCCATGCAGTCGGGCGTCCGCTCATTGCCGTCAACCATTTGGAGGGCCATGCCCTTAGCCCAAGGCTCGCCAATCCAGACCTGCATTTTCCCTACCTCCTGCTGCTGGTTTCTGGCGGGCATTGTCAATTGCTTCTG
>CAMAQU010000158.1 GCA_945860425.1 Sphingomonas paucimobilis | reverse complement strand
TTGACCAACATCATTTCATCCGCGCCATAATGGGCAGCGACTGCGTCAATTTCTGCCTGCACCTCCTGCGGGTCGCCAATGATGGAGCGTCGATTGGGTTGCGGGGTGTAGTGATCCACGGCCCAGCGCGCCGCCTTTTCCACTGACGGAACGGGGATTAATTCGCCTCGGATGAGATGATGAAACATCATGCGTGCGGGTAAGGCGAGCCGTTTAGCTTCCTCGTGCGTTGGGGCCGCAATCGCCCAGCTGGCGACCATCACATAGGGCTTGTCGAGCCAGCGCGAGGGCTGAAAATTGCGCCGATAGAGATCGGCCTGAGCCAACCCTTGCGAATTGATGAAATCCGCAACGCAATAAGGCAGGCCCGCTTCTGCGG
This sequence comes from Sphingomonas paucimobilis, assembly GCA_945860425.1. Taxonomy (GTDB): domain Bacteria; phylum Pseudomonadota; class Alphaproteobacteria; order Sphingomonadales; family Sphingomonadaceae; genus Aquisediminimonas; species Aquisediminimonas paucimobilis_A. The sequence goes on along the minus strand of CAMAQU010000158.1, from coordinate 4,074 downwards.
CCCAGGCTGCGCTGTCGCGCGAGGAGCCGAGCAGCCAAGGCTCAATCGCGCCTCCGCCAGAAGGCAACGTGTCTTTCAACGTGGCAAAGGGATGATCGGCGGAAAGGCCATCACCCAGATAGGCCAGCACTTCAGCCAAGTTGCTCGGAAAATCATCCATCGGCATTCGGCGGGATCGATCGCGCTGCAAGGCATAGGCCGTCCGTTGATCCGATCCGGGTGCACGACCCAGACCCAGATCAATCCGCCCCGGCGCAAGGGCAGACAGCATCTTGAATGTCTCAGCCACTTTGAACGGCGAATAATGGGGCAGCATGATCCCGCCAGAGCCGATGCGGATGCGCTGTGTGGCGAGCGCAACAGGGCCGATCAGGGCCTCAGGCGCGCAGCCCGCAAGGCCGGGGGATGCATGGTGTTCCGCCAACCAATACCGATGATAACCGAGCATATCGCACGTCCGGGCGAGGTCGAGTGTGTTGGCAAGCGCGTCTGCTGCTGTCATCCCCTCTTCAATCGGGGATTGGTCAAGAACCGAAAGGCGATAATCGCGTGTCATGCCCGAAGTTTAGCGGGATTATTGCGGGATGAAAGCCAAAGCTTGTCAATCCGCGCGCCGAGGCGTAACCACGCCGCGATCAAGGACTGCCGGATTGGAGGGACGATGAGCGACACCGACATCACCCGCACCGCCGAACCGGCTGTGGCAACGCAGCTTGACGAAGATGATCACCTCAAGCGCGAATTCATCCGAGACGTTCTCTCCGCCGTTAATATAGGCGATGATAGCGGCGCGCGCACGCTGGTCGCACCCTTGCACCCGGCGGATATTGCCGATCTCATCGAACAGACGCCGGGCGATGCGCGGCATGACCTTGTCCGGGCGCTGTCTGACCTGATTGACGCCGATGTTATCGCTGAGCTGAACGACTATGTCCGCGAAGACCTGATCGACAGTCTGGCCCCTGAACAGGTGGCCGATATTGCCGCCGAACTCGATACCGACGATGCCGTCGCCATTATCGAGGATATGGAGGAGGATGATCAGCGCGCCGTTCTCCGCGCGCTGGCGCCCGATGATCGCGCCGCCATTGAAGAGGCGCTCTCCTATCCAGAGGAATCTGCCGGCCGATTGATGCAGCGGGAGCTGATCGCCGTGCCCGAGCATTGGTCGGTGGGGCAAGTCATTGATTATCTGCGTGAAAATCAGGATCTGACGACCGATTTCTGGGAAGTCTTTGTCGTCGATCCCCAGCATCATCCGGTTGGCACCTGCCATTTAAGCTGGGTGCTCCGCACGCCGCGCGGGGTGCGCATGACCGATGTGATGAAGCGCGAACAGACGCTCATTCCGGTCGATATGGATCAGGAAGAAGTCGCCCTGCGTTTCCAGAAATATGGCTTGATCTCTGCGGCCGTCATCGACCCTGCGGGTCGGTTGGTCGGCATGATCACGGTCGATGATATCGTCCATATTATTCAAGAAGAGGCGAGCGAGGATATCCTCAAACTCTCCGGCGCGGGTGAGGGCGATATTAACGAGCCGATCCTGATGACGGTGCGCACGCGCCTCACCTGGCTGGTCGTCAATTTGGGCACGGCGATTATCGCGGCCAGTGTGGTCGGCCTGTTTCAGGGGGAAATTGCGAAATTCGCTCTGCTCGCGGTGCTGATGCCCATTGTTTCGGGCATGGGCGGCAATGCGGGCACACAGACCTTGGCGGTGGTGGTGCGCGCCATTGCCACCAATGAATTGACCAGCTCCAACACGATGCGGATGATTGGCCGGGAATTGCGCATTGCTATGGCCAATGGGCTGGCGCTGGGCCTGTTGATCGGAACCGCGGTTGGCCTCGTTTTCGACAATCCGACTTTGGGCATGGTGATGGGTGCTGCCATGATCATCAATAATATGGTCGCTGGCTTGTCGGGCATCCTTGTGCCGGTGACGCTGGATCGGCTGAACGTGGATCCCGCCGTCTCCTCCGCCGTGTTCGTTACGATGATGACCGATGTGATGGGCTTTTTCAGCTTTTTGGGGCTTGCCGCCGTTATCGGTCTGGCGGGCTAATGCCGCTGCATCTGACCAAGGTCGCCTTTGGTGCGACCTCCCTTTCAGACCTTGTCAGCCGGATCGAGGCGCGCGCGCATGCCGGGGAGGTGCGGATGACAACGCGCTATCTGCCCAAACGCCATAGTGAAATTGAAGGCGCAGGCGCACTTTATTGGATTGTCCGCCATCAATTGATTGCCCGCGCGCGGATCAAGCGATTTGATCCAACGCCCGATGGACGCATGGACATTGTGCTGGAAGCGCGTGTCATTCCGGTGCGCCCCACCCCACGCCGCGCGCACCAAGGCTGGCGCTATCTGGAAGATGCCGATGCGCCGGAAGATCTGGGCGGCCTTATGGCGCAAGAGGATGATGTGCTGCCTGCGGCCCTGCTCAGCGATTTGGCAGAGCTGGCGCTGATTTAGCGCCGCAAAAGAAAAGGGCGGCCAAAGCCGCCCTTCGCTGTCATCGATTTGAAGACATTAGGCGTCTTCATTCGCCTTTTGATATTGGGGTGCTGCCTTTTTCAGGATCTCGATGATTTTGGCGGCGGCCGCCTTTTCATCGGTTTGTTCCATGGCGGCAAGCTCCCGCGCCAGGCGGCTGGTGGCGCCTTCAAAAATCTGCCGCTCTGAATAGCTCTGCTCAGGCGCCTCTTCGGGGCGGAAAAGATCGCGCACAACTTCGGCAATCGACACAAGGTCACCCGAATTGATCTTGGCTTCATATTCCTGCGCGCGGCGCGACCACATGGTGCGCTTCACCTTGGGCTTGCCTTTCAGCGTGGTCAGCGCCTCACCCATTTGCTTGTCGGATGAAAGCTTACGCATGCCGACGCTTTCCGCCTTATTGGTCGGAACCCGCAGGGTCATTTTTTCCTTTTCAAAGCGCAGAACATAAAGCTCAAGCTTCATTCCGGCAATTTCAGAGCTTTGCAGCTCAATCACACGGCCAACGCCGTGCTTTGGATAAACGACATAGTCGCCGACGACGAAATCAAGCGCGTTGGAAGACATATTATGCGACCTTTCTAACCGAGTCGTCCGCCGATTCCCAAAAGCGCCCTTTGGGTCGCTGCTGCGACGCCAGGCGCGGAAAAAAGGGGGCGGGACACTCCAACCGACGCGGGAGACCCCGCGTTTCGACATTAAGTATAACAGAGTCGCAGCAAAATTACCAGCACCCCTCTATTTGGGGTGCACGTCTACGCCATCGGGTCGCGCCGCTCTCATCTCAGCCTTTAGGGGTAACTAGGGGTGCAGCAACAAGTTCCGGTGTGGGGGAGGGTTGTCTGGGGGCTGCAATGGCCACCAGAATAGCGGCATCGCGCGCATATAGATCGGGGAAGGTTTGTAAGGCTGCTCCCCCTGCGGTTGCGACGGTGAAATAGGCGATGTGCACGGGGATCGTTTCCTTGAACGGCGCCTTGACTGTGTCGCCCGCCCGGATCAACTCCACCAGATTATCGGCAATTCGGTTGCGCGCAGTGGCATCGTTCAACTTCTCACCAGATTGCAACAGGCTGAGCAAAATGCCGAATTCAAAGGCGCGGTCTGTGCGCAGACAGCCATGGCTGTAGGCGCGTGGGTTATTTGCGAAGAGCGTCTTATTGGGCGTGTCGTGGAAGAAGATGGCATGGTCATTCGGCATGTCGAGCTTCAGCTGACCAAGGGCGGCTGTCGGGCCGGGTTTTTGCACCACGGACAGAGACTTGCCCGTCCCTGTCCAGACATAGCCGCGCGCCCGGGCCAAGGCAGGGTCGCGCGCAATGAGCGGCCCGACTTCCTGCCGGATGATGCTTTGCGGCAAGACCCAAGGCGGATGCACAACAATGCCCGTTGCAGTGGACGACAGCTGTGGCGTTGGCGTGTCGCGCTTTCCAACAATCACCCGATAGGCGGCAATATTGCGGCCATAGGTGTTAATCCGCGCCATATACTCGGGAACATTGGCAAGGACATGCTTATCCCCCAAGGATTGGGGCAGCCAGCGCCAGCGATCTAAATTGATCCGCAACTGGCCGA
>CAMAQU010000157.1 GCA_945860425.1 Sphingomonas paucimobilis | reverse complement strand
CACATTCGGGAAGAGCTTCTTATCAATGAAATAGGGGTCGTTGAGCGCCATTTCTTCGAGCTGAAGGGCAACTTCAAACACCGGATCATTGATCTTCAGCGCATCGAACACTTCGCGCAGCGTCTGCTGCATGACGGTCGCACGCGGGTCATAGTTCTTATACACGCGGTGGCCAAAGCCCATCAGGCGGAACGGATCATTCTTGTCTTTAGCGCGGGCAATATATTCCGGAATGCGTTCCGGACGGCCAATTTCGCGCAGCATGTTGAGCGCGGCTTCATTCGCGCCGCCATGTGCCGGACCCCAGAGGCAGGCAATGCCCGCAGCAATACAGGCAAAGGGATTTGCGCCCGATGACCCAGCCAGACGGACGGTCGAGGTGGAGGCGTTTTGTTCATGATCGGCATGGAGGATGAAGATCCGATCCATCGCGCGTTCAATCGCGGGGTCGAGATGATAGTCCTCAGCCGGAACGCCAAAGGTCATGCGCATGAAATTGGCCGTGTAGGACAGGTCATTGCGCGGGTAGATAAAGGGCTGACCAATGGAATATTTATAGGCCATCGCCGCAATTGTCGGCATTTTCGCGATCAAACGGTGGGAGGCGACCATGCGCTGATGCGGATCGGAAATGTCCGTCGAATCATGATAAAAGGCAGAGAGCGCGCCAACCACACCGCACATAATGGCCATCGGGTGCGCGTCACGACGGAACCCGCGATAGAAATTGGACAATTGCTCATGGAGCATCGTGTGACGGCTGATCGTGCGGGTGAAGGTCGCCAACTCAGCTTGTGAGGGCAATTCACCATTGAGCAGCAGATAAGAGACTTCCATGAAAGAGGATTGCTCGGCCAACTGGCCAATCGGATAGCCGCGGTGGAGGAGGACACCTTCGTCGCCATCAATATAGGTCAGGCCTGATTCGCAGGCCGCCGTTGACATAAAGCCGGGGTCAAAGGTGAACGCGCCCGTGCTGGCGTAGAGCTTACGAATGTCGACGACATCCGGCCCGATCGTCCCCTGACGCACCGCATAATTGCTGTCCGCGCCCCCAAGTGTAAGCTTTGCTGTGTTGTCCGACATCATCAGGCCCCTTATTTCATCTCGTTTAGGCGTTTTACGCCAAGCAATCTTCTATCCGTGCCAGAGACTCCTCGCGGCCGAGCAGTATGAGCACATCAAATATTCCGGGGGAGGTTCCCCGGCCAGTTAGCGCCGCCCGCAAAGGCTGCGCCACCTTGCCAAGGCCAACACCGGCCTCCGTCGCAATAGCCTTCACACCCTCTTCCAAAAGGACCATATCCCAATTGGTCTGGTCCTTCAGCGCGTCATAGGCCTTACCCAGAAGGACAATGCCCTCGTCGTTTAGCAGGCTTGCCGCTTTCTCGTCCATTGAAATTGGACGATTATTGAAAAGGAAAAGCGCCCCTTCGGCAATCTCTAACGTCGTTTTGGCACGAACTTTGAGGACAGGCATGGCGCGCACCAGCAAGATCATCTCTGCTTCGGTCAGGGCGCGGCCCAATTGGGCCTCAATGCGCGGCTGGACGATATGCCCAAGCCGGTCATCCTCTGCCTCGCGGATATAATGGCCGTTCAGATTTTCCAGCTTCTTAAAGTCAAAGCGCGCAGCCCCACGGCCCACATCTTTGACGTCAAACCAGGCAATGGCCTGATCCCGGCTGATAATCTCATCATCGCCATGGCCCCAGCCAAGTTTTAGCAGATAATTGTTAATGGCTTCCGGTAAATAGCCCATCTCATCGCGATAGGCGTCCACGCCCAGCGCGCCGTGCCGTTTGGACAATTTGGCCCCATCCGCGCCGTGGATCAGCGGCACATGGGCATAAACCGGCTCTGGCCAGTCCATGCCCCGGATCAACGCCAATTGGCGAAAGGCGTTGTTCAAATGGTCATCACCACGGATGACATGCGTCACGCCCATATCATGATCGTCGACAACAACGCTCAGCATATAGGTTGGCGTGCCGTCAGACCGCAGCAGGATCATATCATCGAGCTCTGCATTGGCGACGGTTACATCGCCTTGCACCATATCTGAAATCGTCACCGATCCATCCGTCGGGGCTTTGAGCCGGACGACAAAGGGCTTATCCGTGGGCAGATCAGCTTCTGGCGTATCGCGCCAAGGGCTGCGAATGCGGAACGGGCGCTTCTCGGCTTCAGCAGAGGCCCGCATTTCGGCCAGTTCGGCCTGTGTCAGGAAACAGCGATAGGCATGGCCGCGCGCGATAAGCTCGTGCGCGACATCGGCATGGCGCGCTGCGCGGGAAAATTGATAAACTTCCTCGCCATCCCAATCGAGATCAAGCCAGCGCAGACCATCCAAAATGGCCTCAATCGCTGGCTCGGTTGATCGGGCGCGATCCGTATCTTCAATGCGCAGCAAGAACTTGCCGCCCATCCGCTTGACATAGAGCCAATTGTAAAGCGCGGTCCGCGCACCACCAATGTGCAGATAGCCCGTGGGCGAGGGCGCAAAGCGAGTTACGACCAATTTATTTTCTTCGCTTGCACCCACGAACGGTTTCTCCAACAAATAGGACATGGCGAGAATAGACGGCGAGGCCCCTAGCACGGGATGGGACGCGCTTCAAACTCGCGTGACGGGCCGTGTCCGGTTGCGCCTGGACTGGCTTGAGCTTTGGTTGGAGCAACAGCGCGATCAACTCCCGCTCTGGTTGCCTGTCATGCTGGGGGCGGGGATCGCAAGCTGGTTCATTTTCCCAGTCACAGACATGTGGGTTGCCGTTCTCTTTGCTGGGGCATGTCTTGCGTCCTTAGGCCTTGTCCTTGGCCTAAAGCGGCGGATTGGCCTTGCCTTGCTGCTCGCCGGATTGGCCCTGTCGCTGGGCTGTGCGCTGGCTTGGGTGCGATCCACCACAGTCGCGGCGCCAATCCTCGAAAAGCCGATGGTCAGCATGGTCGAGGGGGAGGTGGTGCGGGCAGAGAAGATTGTCGCGCGCGATGTATGGCGTCTCACAATCGCAACAAAGGGTGCAAGCGGACTTCCGCCCAAAGTGCGGATCAGCATCCCCATCGCCCAATTGCGCGACGCGCCTGCCAAGGGGGCGCATGTGTCGGTTCGGGCAAGGCTCATGCCGCCCGCACCGCCACTTATCCCGGGGGGATATGATTTTGCCCGTCAGGCTTGGTTTTCGGGGATAGGTGCTGTGGGCAAGGCGCTTGATCCGCCGATATTTGATCCATCCTCTGGCCCGCCGGGGCTGCGCGATAGGTTGACGCGCCATATTGCCGAGCAATTGCCCGATGCGGATGAAGGCGTTGGCGTGGCGCTCGTCACCGGGGATCAAGGGCTGGTGACGACGCAGGATGCCGATGCCCTGCGCGCGAGCGGCCTTGCGCATCTGCTCTCCGTCTCGGGCCTGCATATCTCGGCGGTCGTCGCAGGCGTTTTTCTACTGTCATTGCGGTTGTTGGCGCTCAGCCGATATTTGGCCTTAACTTGGCCATTGCTGCCCGTCGCCGCTGGTTTGGCTGCTCTTGCGGGGATTGGCTATACATGGCTGGCGGGCGCACAAGTCCCGACAATACGGTCCTGCATTGCTGCGATCTTGGTGTTGATCGGCATGTCCATCGGCCGGGAGGCGATGACGCTTCGCTTGGTCGCAACGGGCGCGCTCATTGTCTTGCTGCTCTGGCCAGAGGCGCTGATTGGCCCGAGCTTTCAGCTGAGTTTTGCGGCCATAACCGCCATTGTGGCCTTCCATGAAAGCCGGGTCGCCCGCATCCTTTTGGCCGTGCGGGAAGAAGGGTGGGGCGCACGATGGGGACGCGCGCTCTTGGGCCTTTTGCTGACCGGCCTTGTTGTCGAAATCGCCTTGATGCCCATTGCGTTATTCCACTTCCACAAGGCCGGGCTTTACGGCGCGTTGGCAAATCTGATTGCTATTCCGCTCACCACTTTTGTCATCATGCCGGCGGCGGCTTTGGCGCTGCTTTTGGACCCAATTGGGCTTGGCGCGCCGTTCTGGTGGATAACAGGGCAGGCGATTTCGCTCTTGCTGATGCTCGCCCATTTGGTTGCCGCTCAACCGGGGGCAACCGCGCTGCTCCCGTCTGTGCCCATCGGCGCATTTGCCGTGATGATTGCTGGGGCATTCTGGCTGCTGCTGTGGCGCGGGCGGGTGCGTTTTATGGGGGCAGGACCAATCGTCGCAGGCGGGCTTTGGGCGATGTTGGCCCCAGCACCTGATGTGCTGATCACGCATGACGGCCGACATGTTGCGATCCGTGATGACCAGGGGGCAATGGCGATATTGCGGCCAAGGTCGGGGGATTTTGTCCGACAGGCTCTTGCCGAGCGCGCAGCCTATGCGGGGGAGTTGGAGGATCTGGATGGCGCCGCGCGGGCCAATTGCAGCGCCGATGCGTGTCTTGTTCGCCTCTCACGCGGTGGGCGGGATTGGCAAATTCTCATGCTCAGAAGCCGTCATAGAATAAAATGGCAAAATATTGTTATCGCTT
>CAMAQU010000156.1 GCA_945860425.1 Sphingomonas paucimobilis | reverse complement strand
CAAACACAGATCAACGCAATTGATCCGGCCAATGTCACGCTCACCCATTATTTCACGGGCGAGCAAACGGTGTTGGAAGATGTGGACAATATCATCCTGATCACCTCCAAGCCACCCGAGGAAGCGCTTTATCACGCGCTTTTGAGCGCGGTGCCGGAGCTGCACATCATCGGCGATGCGCGTGAAGCGAGGTGGAGCGTCTTTGCAACGGATGAAGCCATCAAGGATGGCAGGCGAGCGGGCCTCGCCGTTTGACAGCAGAAGGCCTAACCCACAGATGTGTTGCAGGTGGGCAACAGTTTTCCGAAATTGACTGCCTAATCTTCCTCCCTCCTTTAGATAGGTGTGAGAAGCGGGGGGTAGGGGGCATTTACCAGCCTTGTTGAGCCATGTGACCGAATGTCTGCGCGTTGTCGCCGGATCGTGTCCCATGGGCGATGAAATTCGACAGCCTGTAAAAGGCGTCTTATCTGTGTTTGATAGGGAGGAACTTGAATGAAAATTTTCCACGCTCGCTGCGCGTTGCTGGCAACAACCATGCTTTCATTGGGAACTGTTGTCGCGACACCTGCTATGGCGCAAGCCGCCGCCGAAGAAGCTCAAAGCGGCATCCAAGACATCGTCGTCACGGCGCGCAAGACCAGCGAGAATCTGCAATTGGTCCCAGTCGCAGTGACTGCTCTCGATACTGAGGCTTTGGCGTCGAGGCAGGTATTCGAAGTTACGGACCTTGCCCGCACCGCGCCCAGCCTCACTATCAGTACAGGCGGTACTGGCCCAGCCTCGATCGTGTATCTCGCCATTCGCGGTCAGGCCCAGAACAGTCCGAACTCACTGTCTGACACCTCGGTCGGCATTTATATCGACGGCGTCTATGTCGCGCGTCCCATTGTTGGCAATCTCGGCTTCCTCGATCTCGCCAGCGCCGAAGTGCTGCGCGGCCCGCAGGGCACATTGTTCGGACGCAACACCACCGGCGGCGCGCTCAACCTGGCGACTAACCAGCCGAAGCTGGGTACCGTCGAAGGCTCGGTCAAGCTCGGCATGGGCAACTATGACCAGCGCGTGATCGAAGGCGTTCTGAACGTCCCGTTGGGTGACCAAGCGGCTGCGCGTTTTGCGGGCCGCTATCACGAACATGACGGATACTTCCCCAATGCAATCGCTGGCTATCCGCAGGGCAGCGTCGATTCTGACTATGTCATGCGCGGAACGCTGAAATTCGAACCTAGCTCGATTCCGGTCAAGTTCACGGTCACTGGCGAGTATGTAAAGTATAAGGATGATGGCAACGCGACTGCGGTTGCTGCCATCAACCCGGCTGTGCTCAGTCTGCCTTCATATGGTGCCTTCATCAATTCGGAGTTTGGGCGCTTTGCGACTGCAGCCCAGCTCCCGGCATTCACTGCTGCAAATTCGGACTGGAAGGATACATTCTCCCGTCCGCGTTCGGGCGATGCTGAAATTGATACGCTAGCCAATAAGAACAAGGTCAAGTCGACCTCGGCAACGATCGAATGGGATGCCGGTGGCGTCGACATCAAGTCGATCACGGCCTATCGCACTTCGCTGACGTCAGATAGTCTGGACCTTCAGGGTGTGCCGAGCACGGCGGTCGCCTCCAGCCCGCCCATCGCCTTCTTCCAGGCGTGCGTAGCTGGTGTCCCTTCGCTGCTGGCTGCCTGTCAGGGCGCATTTGGCCCCAATCCGGGTCCGACCATTCTTGCTGCCGTCAGCCCGTACATTCCAACCCTGACCAACGCGAGCTCTGGCTTTGTCAGCACCTACAAGAACAAGCAATTCAGCCAGGAACTCCAGATTTCTGGAACTTCCGGAAAACTGGACTACCAGACTGGCCTGTACTACTTTAAAGAGTCGGGCACTGAGCAATCCCGTGCGTTCGTGTTCGGCGGCGTGGCCGCAGCGCGCACTCTCAGCAGCTATAGTTCGCGTTCGGTAGGTGCGTTTGCGCAGCTGAACTATCGTGCAACCGAGGCTTTGAGGTTCACTGGCGGTCTTCGCTATACATGGGACAAGCGTTTCATTGACCGCCGCAGCACGAATGATTGGCGTCTGCCTGACGATCAGGAAAAGTGCACGGTTGGTGTGAACAATGGCAAGACGGCTGCTCAGGCGCCGTGCACCGCGCCGGGCACCGCCAAGTTCGATTATCCGGCCTGGACGCTGGGTGTCGACTATCGCGTGAGCGACCAGCTGTTCCTTTACGCCAAAACCAGCGGCGCATCGATGTCGGGTGGGTTCAACTCGCGCTTCGTGCCGGCTCCCTTCACGCAGCAGTTCAACCCTGAAAAGGTGCGTGACGCGGAAATTGGCTTCAAAGGCGACTTTCTGGATCGTCGTCTGCGCACCAACATGGCCTTCTTCTATGCCAAGCAGTCCGACACCCAGCGCATCGTAAACGCACTGGTTGGCACGACGCTGACGCAGTTTGTGACGAACACGGGCAAGGTGAAGGCCAAGGGTTTCGAATTTGAAGCGACGGCGCTCCCGACAAAGAGCCTCGAGCTGACGGGCAGCTTGGCCTATCTTGACGCCAAATATGTCGGAGGCAGCCGCACCGAAAACCAGGGCACAGCTGCCGCCCCGATCCTTGTCGACCGATCAGGTGAACCGGTCACCCAGGCACCAAAATGGACCGCCAATATTGGCGCGACCCAGACGTTTGAACTCGATTTCGGTGACCTTTCCTTCCATGCAGACTATGCCTATATTTCAAGCCGGGCGATGGACGCTGCGACCACTAAATCAATCGCTCAAGGAGGTACCCAAGCCAATATTGATGCAGTTGCGATTGGCAATGCCGCATCGATTATTAAGGGATATGGTCTTCTTAACGGTCGGATCGCACTCAATCTCAAGGATCCGAATCTTGAGATCGCCATTTGGGGTCGTAACTTGACCGACAAACCCTGGTTTACGAACGTGTTCAACAGTTATACTGGATTGGGCGCGACTGTTCAGTTCCAGGGGGCCCCGCGCACATACGGAGCGACTGCAACGTTTAAGTTCTAATCTCTTGTTTTGCATTGAAGCAGGACGTTTATTGGCCGCCCCATTGAACAGGGGCGGCCATTTTTCTGCAGCCAAGCCGAGGTGCAAGAAATAGATTTAACATAACATATCAAGCGCGTGCGAAGAAGGGGCTATGGGGAAGATCATGATTGCGCTGATCGCGCTGGGGCTGGCCTTTGGGGCCTTGGGATATGCAAGCAAATGGAGCCAGGCCGGGCTGCTGAACAGCGTGGACGCTGTTCTGTCGGTTAATGCGCCTGTGCGTGAGGTTGCAAGCGGGGTCAGCTTTGGCCCGCAACCACGCCAAAAGCTGGATATTTGGGCACCTATCACTCCGTCGGATAAGCCGCGTGATGTGGTGGTGTTCTTCTATGGCGGAAGCTGGAACAGCGGGGATCGCGCGCTTTATGGCTTTGCGGGCCGCGCCTTGGCAGAGCGCGGCTATATCGTCGTCATCCCGGATTATCGACTGGTGCCAGAGGTGCGTTATCCCGGATTTGTTGAGGATGGAGCCGCCGCCGTCACCTGGGTGCAGCGGGAGATTGCGCGCTTTGGCGGCAATCCGAATCGGATTCATCTGACCGGCCATTCGGCGGGCGCGCATATTGCCGCCCTGCTGACGTTGAATACGCACTGGCTGCGCCATTCTGGCGCGCCTGCCGACAGCATTCGCAGCTTTGCAGGGCTTGCCGGGCCTTATGATTTCCTGCCCTTCACGTCGGATGCGGCAAAGGCTGCCTTTGGGCAGATGCCCGATCCAAAGCCGAGCCAGCCCATCACCTATGCCCGCGGCGATGCAGCCCCCATGCTCTTGCTCACAGGCAGCGCGGATACGACTGTGAAGCCCCGCAACAGCAAGGCACTGGCCGCTGCGCAAACCCGCGCCCGGGCAAAGGCGCATGCCATGCTCTATGAAGGGCTGGGCCATAGCGATATTGTGATGGCGCTGGCCCGACCCTTTCGGGACAAGGCCCCGGTGGTTGAGGATATGGATGCCTTTTTTGCCAAGGTGCGCTGATCCGGGGCCAGAGCTTTTCATCTGGGCCGATTTCGCTCTATAGGGGCAGCATCATGACCCAAATGCACGTCGCCGCCCTGCAACAGTCCTTTTCGGACGATATCGACACCAATATCGACCGCGTCGAGGCCTTGGTGCGTGAAGCGGCCGGGCGGGGTGCGAAGGTCATCCTGCCGTCGGAATTGTTTGAAGGCCATTATTTCTGCAAGGTGCAGAATGAAGGCTTTTTCAGCCGTGCTGCCCCCGTTGGTAGCCACAATGCGGTGCGGGCGATGCAAAAGCTCGCCAAGGAATTGGGCGTCTACATCCCAACCAGCTTTTTTGAACGCGAAGGCCAGCATTTTTACAACAGCATTGCCATGATCGATGATCAGGGTGAGGTGATGGGCATTTATCGCAAAAGCCATATTCCCGATGGCCCCGGCTATAATGAGAAATTCTATTTCCGCCCGGGCAATACCGGC